>CAZJXY010000042.1:0-13992 GCA_964549925.1 uncultured Bdellovibrionales bacterium
GAGATGCGCACTGTGATGGGTGCAGAAAAGCTTGAGAATATTTATTCAATTAAGGAAGAGAGCTGCGTCGGCTGCAACCTTTGCAGCATCGTTTGCCCGGTTGAAAGTTGCATCACTATGATAGAGAAGAAAAGTTCAAAGGGCGAGATGAGCTGGAATCAGTATCAAGCTAAGTTAAAATCCGGTGAGATGCAGCCAATTTCGCCGCCGAAGCATTAAAATCCAAGCACTACATTCGCGCTAGTAGCTACGACCATAAAAGCCGCCGGGCACTATATTTTTCCACTGACATTTCCCGTCAATCTGATAAAGTCTTTTGGTTAGGTGTTTTGAGGAGTTTATATGAGAAGTGAAATTTCGCCAGCTGTTACTGTCAGTAGAGCTTCAGAGGACCACACGCACTTTGCAGATCAGAACTTGCAGAGCCAACTCCGGAGTTTACTTCTAGCAGGGGCTGGATTGCTGAGTAGCTTTGCTCCAAATCTAGAAGCCAGTGAACCACCGAGCTCGCAAGCTCAGGCTCAAACAACCCAGGAACCCAACCCGAACCATTCCTCAGCCTCTATTCCTGTTGCTCCGGCTAAGCAACTTCTCCCGCGAATGGACATAATAGTTAAAATTCCTACTCAGGATGCAGATGGGAACTATTACGTTAGTGACGAATTGGTGCGCGAGAAGGAAGATGAGATTAAAAGCTTTCTCAATTTGCCAGCTACCGCTACATTTAGATTTGATGGCGTAAGACACGACTACTTTGAGCGCGTTCCAGTTCTTGAAGCATCGAAGGATGGGTCTGCCGTTGTAAATGGCTACATCTCAGTATACGAGCACGATTTGCCACCCCCGGTAACTGACGAAGATTTAAATTCTGAGGAAGCTGAGCTCGATTCTGAAAAGTCCACGGAAGAGCTGGCAGCTGAAGAGGCTAAACAAGATGAGGCTCGTGGGAACTCAATTAGCTTCGATTCTAAGGTTGCAGTTACCGGAGAGTGGGTTGAGATAGCTGGCCTTAGATTGATGACTGATGTGGGGCTACAATCTGGACCGGTTAGCAACTGGCAGCTAAATGACTTGGTAGACTCCGCTCAGAAATGGGCTGAGAAGGCCAAACTGTTGGGACTTGGCGCATTAGAGCTTAGATTTGAGCTAAGGGATGTTAGTAATCTCCACTTAGTACTCTCGGGCTGGCGCAATAACAGCACTGAAAGCGATCCTGATAATTTAGGAACTATCGAAGTTAGAGTCCCAATCAAATACAACTCAAGCGAGTTGCCGTTTACTGCTACCAGTCCCGAAATACTCTCTAGTTTGGAGATCCTAGCTTCCTGCCTGCACGACTTTACACCCCGCTGGGGAGCGTGCTCCTTAAGAGTAAGCGCCACTTCAGAACAAAATTCACATCTACTCGAAGTCTCGGATGGAAGATGGCATGAAGAAGGCCGTGTTCCACTTCAATTGAGCGTACAACCAAAACTAGGGTCTCTAGACCATGGCGAGTCCACGGATAGAAACAGTTATCGCTTGGGCAAAAATTGGGATCTATCAAGCGAAGAGGTCCTCCTGATTAGAGATGCGCTAAGAGGGGTTTTGACCAAGGCTCAGGGCGGTACAATCGCTGCTCTCGCACTAGTAGGCTCGGAGCAAGGTGGGAAATTAGCCTATGTAGCGCTCGGCAATGTACCGGTTAGAGACGCTCAAGGGAGACATGAGTTTTGGAGGTTCGGGCCGGCCCTTTATTCGATTCCTATCTCAGTTGACGGAAAACTGGGGAACCCGGAAGAGGTGTTCTGTAAATCCAAGTTAGATTACGACTTTGATGGTGACTACTCCGGTAATAAGTTAGTCTTTAGCTGGGCCAATGACTCAAAAACTTGCCTCACCCTGCGCTCTGGAAAAGAGCCTTCGGCTTCACACCCTGCGACTGTTATTGTTGGAGAGGTGAAGGCAGAGATAGTTGGCGGAGTGGCGCTCCACGGCAATCTCGACGCTTGGTACTACGCTCCTAACTTTTGTGGCACAGTATTTGTTCCCTTTGAAGGTCGAAGAACTTCTCGCGAGGAACATTTGGAACATCATAAAACCCCATCGCTTAAAAATAGATTGGAGCAACTTAAGGAAGAGATTGATCAGGCCCTAGAACAGGCGCGCGAAGAAGGATATGAGGAAGGGAGTCAGGAGGCCAAAAAGCAAGAAGAAGATGACAAGTGAAACAATCGGAGATCAATGGCTGATAGAGCCAGAACCTAAACGGTCAGATCAACTCGAATCAGTATCAAGCTAAGTTAAAATCCGGTGAGATGCAGCCAATTTCTCCGCCGAAGCATTAATTCCGAGCTAAAAATGATTCGGCTCCCTCTTTAAAAATCTCCCCCTACCCTTTTCTCCCACAAACTCGCCGTCTCTGACCTGCACCTTCCCTCTAACAGTCACAGCGCTGCAGCGTCCTCGTACCTCAAACCCTTCAAACGGATTATAATCGATATTCATGTGATGAGTTTTGGCAGAAATCTTCCCCTTCCATTCAGGATCATACACTACAATATCAGCGTCACTTCCAACCTGAATCGTTCCTTTCCTCGGGAAAAGGCCAAAGATCTTAGCCGCTGAAGTACTGGCCACATCTACGAACCTACATAGATCAAGTCGTCCGCCGCATACTCCGTGTGTGTATAAAAGCCTGACTCGATCTTCTAATGAAGGAATTCCGTTTGGAATTAAACAAAAATTCTTCTTCCCCATCTCCTTTTGCTTCGTATCAAAGGGGGCGTGATCGGTGGCTAAGGTCGAAATAATACCGCTCCTCAATCCAGCCCAAAGGATCTCTTGATTTCTCTTCTCACGCAGCGGAGGGCTCATTACGTACTTTGCACCTTCAAAGTTAGGAAGTTCCGCATCTGTTTTATCAAGCAATAGATACTGAATTAAGGTCTCAACCCATACATTTGCGCCGCGTAACTTCGCGTTTACAGCTTCTTTTAGCGCTTCTTCGCAGGATAGATGCACTACATATACGTGAGCACCGGTAAGCTCAGACATAGTGGAAATATGGCGAGTTCCAAGCGCCTCGACTTCAGGGGGCCTGCTTACGTAATGATACTCAGTGCCTAGTTTACCTGCGTCTACTAACTGCTGCTGCAGCTGAGAAATAACTTCAGCATTTTCACAATGAGCAGTGGTTATAACACCCAAACTTTTAGCTAATGATAATGTGCCAAAAAGTTCGGCATCATCAATTCCAAGCGCACCTTTGTAGGCGAGAAATACCTTAAAGCTTGAAACCCCTTGCTTTACGATCGACTTTAGTTCATCAGCGGCTTTCGCATCGAATCTTGTAACCGCTTGGTGGAAGGTAAAATCATGGCAGGCCAAACCTTCGGCTTTAGACAACCAGGTTTCAAAAGCCTTAATCGGAGATTCATCTCTTCCGGGGATTACAAAATCAATCAGGGTGGTTGTGCCGCCGCAGAGCGCCGCTTTAGTGCCAGTCTCATAGGTGTCCTTACTAAAGGTGCCCATAAAGGGGAGATAGATGTGGGTATGTGGATCAATAAATCCCGGGAATACCAATTTCCCTTTGGCATCTATCACTTCAGCTCCAGGAGGGGGAGCTATCCCCTTTTCAATCTTACTGATAATCTCCCCGTCACAGAGGATGTCAGTTTCTTGGATTGAATTTGCAGTAACGACTCGCCCGGACTTAATTAATAGTTGCATATCTCCCCCTTAAAATTTGATCCGATTAGCTCATCCAGTTAGACTTACTCTGAGCCGTCCATTTGGTTGTCACCTTCTTGGTTAATGACCAAAAATCGATCGCCGGAATACCGGTGATGTCGCCGTCTCCAAAACGGCTATCATTCCATCCACCGAAGGCAAATGGCTCTCTCGGTACCGGAACCCCGATATTTACCCCGATCATTCCGGCACTAGCGCGATTCATAAACTGCATCGCCACTTCTCCTGAGCTAGTGTAAATCGCTGCTGCGTTGCCGTACGGATTTGCATTCTCAGCTTGAATCGCTTCCTCCAACGTATCGCAGCGGATAATTGTCAAAACCGGACCAAAGATCTCATCTAGCGCTGCTTCATGTTTCGGAGTTGCATAGTCGATGATGCTTGGCCCGATAAAATTACCCGCAGATGAGCCTTCACTCCTTGCTTTTCTTCCATCTAGTAAGATTTCGGCATCACCTTCTTCGGCTCGGGCTAGGTAGCTTTGGATCTTTTCAAGTGAGGCTCGGTTAATAATTGGGCCGATGTCTCGACCCGGGATAAGCGCTTGCATCTTCGCTTTGACGAGAGAGATCACGTTATCAACATCCCCGACTGCCAAGAGCACGCTTGCGGCCATACACCGTTGACCACAACATCCGGTCACGGATGCAACAATATTAGACGCGGCCATCTCCGGGTCGGCATCAGGCACTACCACCAAGTGGTTTTTAGCTCCGCCCAATGAGCGCACTCTCTTTCCTGAGGATGTTCCACGCTCATATACAATCTTTGCAACCTTAGTAGAGCCGACAAAGCCAATTGCCCTAATTTCCGGGTGATCGCAGATCGCTTCTACTACCTCTCTCTCCCCGTGAATTACAGAAAAGACGCCAGCTGGAAGGCCCGCATCCTTAAAGATATTTGCTATCTCAATTGACGAGAGTGGAGTCTGCTCAGATGGTTTTAGCACCACGGCATTTCCAAGCCCTAGAGCTAGAGGGATCATCCACATCGGAACCATAAATGGGAAATTAAAGGGGGTAATAGCAGCGACTACACCTAAGGGAAACCGCAGCATCTTACACTCGACCCCCTTACTTACTTCCAAAACTTGGCCCGGACTAATTTGGGGGAGGCTGGTCGCAAATTCAACACACTCAATCGCCCTAGCTATACTTGCCAAAGCTTCCTCTTTGGTCTTTCCATTTTCAAGATTGATCACCTTGGCAATCTGATCTGATCTTTGCTCAATCAAGCTCTTTGCGCGAAAGAGTACCTGGACTCTCTCTTTGATCGGAGTCTCTCCCCAGCTTTTTTGAGCCTTTGAAGCCTTTTGCACTATATCTTCAAGCTCCCTTGCCCCACCAAGCGGGACTCGAGCTATGACTTCACCAGTCGCCGGGTTTGTTACCGGCAAACTTTTCCCGGCAGAATTATGAATATGTTCACCACCAATTATATGCGGGACATTTTGGGTGCTCATCTTATTATTCCTTATTTTAATCCAACCAACGAATCATCAATCACCGCTAAGGCAAATTCCACATCCTGTTTGGTGATGCACATCGGCGGCTTAATCCGAAGAACGTTACCGAATAGTCCACCTTTTCCAAGCAAGACTCCGCGATCACGCGCGCGCTCAAGAAGCTCTGCGGTCTCTTCTTTGGCAGGTTCTTTCGTGCTTCGATCTCGCACAAGCTCAACTCCCAGCATTAACCCCTTGCCGCGAATGTCACCGAGAATGCGATGCTTCTCCATTAACTTCTCAAATCCAGATTTCAAAACAGCGCCGACGACTTTACAGTTCTGCTGGAGTTTCTCCTCTTCAATTACATCGAGCACAGCCATACCTTGGGCCATACTCACCGGGTTTCCTCCGTAGGTGTTGAAATGTATCCGCTGAGCAAGTTTTTCAGCAATCTCTCGACGGGTTGTTACAGCGGCCAATGGAATCCCATTCCCGATGCCTTTGGCCATCGTAACTATATCTGGGGTAACTCCAAAATTCTCAAACCCCCAATATGAATCTCCTAAACGACCAAAACCAGTCTGCACCTCGTCAGCGATACAAACTCCGCCGTACTTTCTTACGATTTCATAGGCTCGCTTTAAATAATTGCCGCGTCCATGGCTCACGCCCCCCACGCCCTGCATCGGCTCAGTGATAAAGCCGGCAACTTTTCCTGGAGTTGCATAACGAATGGTCTCTTCGATATCTAAGGCGGCCTTCTCTGCGATCTCTTCTGGTGTTCCACTAAATTGCGAGCGATACGGATCGGGATTGGCGACATGATGAACCCCTTCCCCTTGAGGCACTGGAAATTTCCAGGTGTGGTGCGATGTAAGCCCCATGGCCGAATGGATCGCTCCGTGGTAGCCGTTCTTCAAAGCAAGTATGTCTCTATTTCCAGTAAAAAGCCTCGCCATAAGCATGGCTAGGTCATTGGCCTCGCTTCCGCTATTTACAAAATATGTGACCTCCAAACCTGGAGGCATCTTTGAGGCAAGTTTTTTTGCAAATTCCCCCATTAGCGGATTTAGATAAATGGTAGTGGTATGTTGAAGGGTTTCTAACTGAGCAATTGTTCGGGAGAGGATCTTTGGGTGAGAATGCCCGCAAGAAACCGTAACGATCCCGGCAAACATATCCAGATACCTTTTCCCCTTCTCATCAAATAGGTACTGCATATGGCCATCGACTACAAGGATTGGCTGCTTATAATAGGTAAAGATCGCCGGGTTGCAGTATTGGGCTCGCGTTTTGATTACGTCCTCTTTAGAAGGGCCGCTGTAGGGCTTCGGGGTATAATTACATGCGGGCATCTCAAATTTTAGGCTCATAACTCACCTCCAACGGTTCTTTTGATTGATTCTTTATTTAGATCAAATAGGTCAGATTCAGATTTTGAATGTGGGCATACCAAATTACTAAGCCAGTACACCGAACCAGATACTAACACTCCCACAAACCAAGCATAGGTGTATAACTCCTTATAGAAGGGAGCCACCTCAAAACTTCCATTTGATGCGGCGTTAAGAAATCCTGGGATATTGGGTAGTATTCCGACTATTAGAGCCAAGATGGCCCGCCAATTAATTCCACTCCTGCCGTAGGAATATTCCCCATCACGTTTGTATAGTTCTGCTACTCGTAGCTCGGTCTTTCTTATCACAAAATAATCGACCAACATCACCCCGGCTATCGTACCGAGAAGCGCCCCATACCCAATCAGCCAGGTAAATATATAAGCGCCTAGGTCCGAAAGTAAGCGCCAAGGCATAATCAAAACTCCCAGCACACCGGTAATTAACCCTCCCGCCTTAAAAGAGATCTTTCGTGGTGAAAGATTAGAGAAGTCGTTCGCCGGGGAAACTACGTTAGCGGCGATATTTGTGGAGAGAGTGGCTACCAACAAGCCAAACAACGAGGCTGCAACAATAGTCGGCGATTCAAATTTTGAAAGCAGAACCACCGGATCCCAAATTGGTTCGCCAAATATAACCACTGTGGCCGCGGTGACTGATATACCGATGAAGCTAAATAGTGTCATGGTGGTGGGAAGACTTATCACCTGTCCGACAATCTGATCTCTTTGCGATCGCGCAAATCGGGTAAAATCCGGGATATTCAAAGAAAGTGTAGCCCAAAATCCCACCATTCCGGTAAGCGATGGGAAAAATATCTTCCAGAAATCGTATTGCGGGACACTCTCTCGAACTTTTCCGACGGTCTCTTCTGAAAATATAACGCCAAACCCACCGGCGCTATTTACTGCCCAAAAGAGGAGCCATAGCCCCATCAAGATTAAGATCGGCGCTGACCAATTCTCAAGCCACTTAATGCAATCAATGCCTCGGACGATTACGATAATATTTAACAGCCAAAATATTAAGAAAGCCCCGAGCTGTCCAAAGTTAATACCCAGGAAAGCGTTTGGCTGGATCTCCCAAAATGGTTCAATCGAGAGCGCCTTTAGCGCAATTAACCCCAGTGAATAAATCGCTGCTCCCCCAATCCAGGTCTGAATTCCAAACCAGCCGCAAGCTACTAGCGCCCGCAGAAGCGCGGGGATATTTGCCCCGATAACTCCGAAGCTACTCCGTATAAAGACCGGGAACGGAATCCCGTATTTTGTTCCGGCATGCGCGTTTAGAATCATCGGGATAAGAACTATGATGTTCCCTAAAGCGATCGTAAGTAGCGCCTGCCACCAGTACATCCCCTGCTGCATCAGCGACGCTGCAAGCATATAAGAGGGTATACAGATACACATCCCTACCCAAAGCGCGGCAAAGTTCCACTGATTCCAATTTCGTTTCTCGGAAGGAACCGGCGCAAGATCTTCGTTATAAAGAGAGGAGCTTAAATACTCGTTCACGCTCATCTTTATACTGCTAAATTAATCGCCAGACTAATAAAAAAAGATGGCAAATCGAGCAATTTGTGCGGTTATCGCTCGGTTTATTCAGAGAACCTGAGAGCATGCCAAGTTAAAGCGCTCTTAAGCCAGAATTTAGCTGCAGCACTGCTACTCCTTGCGCGGACGAAAGGCAAACACGCCGATAATTGGAAAGAGGATCAAAAAAATCGGAAAAGCATAGGCCTCTCCCTGTAGCGCCTCAAGCGCTACCTGTAGTGGATACTTCTGATAGTGACTCATCCAGATAAAAAGAAAGCTTACCGATAAAAGCTCAGAGATGGCGAAAGGACTTTTTATATAGGCTAGCTTGTCGGACGCCCCTTTTAAGTCTTCGAATAATCCCGGGAGGTATAAAAACAAAACAAACCCCACGGTCGAGGCAAAGCGTGAGAGAAAAAATGGCGCAAATGTAGCAAATACGAAGGCGTAAGATATAGTGATTAAGCGTTGAGCGATCCGTTCACGCAGATCCCTTTTTAACGCTTGGGGGGTTTTAGCAGGGCTAGGTTCTTGCTTTTGGTCAGAGCTTAGTCTCAGGTATTCGATAATCTTTCCGGCGAGCCAATCTGGAAGGATTGAATTAATCACCGTAAGTATAGCAATGGTGAAAAAGTTGCGCTTCCGTCCGGTACTCGGCTCTGACATAAACTCTAGACAACCCTCAAATGTCCCTTAGGCTTATGGGTAAAATGGATTCTGCCATAGAAGTGCTTCGAGCCATCTCTTACCGTGTGTAAATACTCTCCACGCACCTCTACTACCTTTCCTTTTCCGATCGGGACTTTACCATGGTCAATATTATGCTCTACGAGCACACAGTACCCGCGCTTTAGCGCAGGCGACTTTAATAGAAATCTTTGATGGACGTAGCGTCCCTTTGAGTCATCGTTCCCGGTCCAATCACGGATCTTATCAGTAGCTCGGCGCTTAAATCTTTCAAAAAAGGAATTTTTAAAAACATACTGAACCGAGCCAGTCACGCTGATAACTTTACCGTCAAATTTCCAAGGTTCGGAGGCAAACCCTGAATCACAAGAGCCATAGCGCCAAAGTTTAACTGCGCGCACGAAGCGCGTAATTAAATACATCGCCACAACTAGCGCAACTGCCACAAACCCGAGTATAAAGGCATCACCTGCTTGCATGTTGGAGATAGGGTAAAGTTATTTTTGGAAATAGTACAAGATGCGATTATCCTCCGTAAAAATCCTCTTTATTCTCATCGCACTTATATACTTCCTCTCGCCTTGGGACATCCTTCCAGATTTTCTTGGACTTCTCGGGAGGCTAGATGACTTTATAGTTATTCTTTTTCTGATTTGGCGATACTACCTAAGAGTTCGCTCATACAAAGCCCAGGTTGAGTTTTTAAGATCTAAACTTCAATCCGAAAAGGATCATCAGCAAAGGGGCTCGAATCAAGGGAATTCGACACGGACTCCCTTCGACCCATATCAAGTTTTAGAAATTGAAAAGGGGGCTACGAAAGATCAAATTCGCTCGGCCTATAAGACGCAGGTTTCACTCTATCACCCGGACAAGGTTGCACACCTCGGAGAGGAGCTAAAGAATCTGGCTAATCAAAAGATTCTCCAGATTCAAAGGGCGTATCAGCAATTATCTTCTGAATAGCTTCAATTGTCAGCGGAGAACACCCCTCCGATCGATTGTTTACTATAATGTACGCATCGGATCCTTTTTGAATCGCTCTAGTCACCAAGCGCACTACATCCTTTCTCATCTCTGGGAGAGGTTGTTTAATCGCGTCATAGGGCTTAAATGTATCAACCGCCTCTTCGTAGCTTAATCCAAGCGGCGTTAAGATACGCGCGACATAGAAATTTGCTTTAAGCCCACCAACTGCTGCCGCTGCCTTCATCTGCTCAACAAGCGGCGGCATATAACTCCAGTGATTAAAACAATGGGTCGCTTGGGATTGATTTAAAATCTCAAAATACTCTCCGCAAAGCAGATTTCGATCTCGAACTTCAACGGCGTAGTTAAAATCTTTCGGGAGCTTTGACAGAAACGAAGCTAACGGATCAAGAAAACCACTGCGCTCTGCAGTAAGTTTTTTACCAAGATACTGAAACTGAAATACAAATGGTCCAGTGTGAGATTTTAGCTCCTGATCACTGTAGGCGCCTAAGACTTTATCGATAAAAAGTTCAGCGTTTAGGAAATTTGGATTAGGCTTACCTGCTCTTGCTCCGTAGCGCGGATGTTTTGAGTATACCGGGATCGTGATCTCCTCCCAGACTTTTGAAACCCAGTTGAAATTTCTCGGAACTTGAGACCTATACCTTTTGAGAGTGTCGGTTTTCGCCGGGGTATAAAAAGTGCTGTCGATTCCTACGGTTTTAAAAAGTGGGTGCTCGGAGTATTCGGCCAGGCTCTCTTGATTAAATTCCTTTTCACTTTTGTAGGTGCGATTGTAAACTAACCCTTTCCATCCGGGATAGGTCCAAGAAGATGTACCAAAGCGAATTGAAGCTGGGATATCCATGTAGCTAAAGATCTCTAGGTCTTCATTCCTTCTGCTGATCGGTTTCAATCTCCGAAGGATCCGGGAGCTCTTCAGAAGACTCGGCTTTGGATTTATTAATTAATGCCTTCAAAGCTCTCCGAGCTCTGAATACTGCGACTCTCACGTGGCTCGTTTCCATCCCCACTTTTGAACCGATTTCAGAGTAAGGAACTCCATCTAGTGCCATGGTAAGAATCTCACGCTTTTTAGGATCTAGTAGTTCCATTGCTCGTATATACTTTGCGATTTCTCGAAGACGGTCTAGATGCTCCTCGGTCAGTATTAAATCATCGGCTGTTCGATCGGGAGTTGATAGGTTTTCTGAAAGTTCGACTGTCGGATCATCTTTATCCAAATAGAGCACGCACTCTTGTCTTGCCCATTTTGCTGTAATCGGGACGATCTTTCCCTCAGGCGCTTTCGTAGCATCAAACCAGCGGGACAAGCGCATGTAGACGTTTCCGACTATTTCACATACGACGTCTTCGTCCGACGTAAAAAGACTTCGACGCACGACATCCGCCACGATTTTTGAAAGCTCTCTGAACTGCTCCGGGGAAAGCTGCTGAACCTCTTCTTTGGTTGAAAGCTCGCGAAATGGCTTTGCACCGACTTTGACTAATTGCTCCCGATCAAGCGATGTCGAGCCCACTGACTCTAAGTCAGAAGCGGGATCGTTAGAATTGTTGGAAGTTGAAGCGAAATCCACCATCTGGCTATCTTATCACTAGACCGAAAACTAAGCCCACTCCACCCCGGAGAATTAAGGCTTTATCTGTAACCAGATTACCCAATTATTTCAATATATTTCTTCCAAAACTGAGCACCGTAAAAATCAGGGTTTGAATTACATCCCGAATCCAAATCCAATGCTCCCGTAGGCCCCGTCCACCGGCTGACCATCGTCGACCCCGACTCTATTTTCACCGCCGGCGCTAAAGTTGAGGCTCCAGCCACCGCCAAGGGACAGGCTTGATCCGATTCCAAATCGATTCGTTACTCCATCAGAGCTATAGTCAAAATCGGCATTATTGAGGAGCTGATCCCACCAGTCATCTGGGCCCTCAGGAAGAAAGCAACATAGCCCGGGATGTTCTTCGCACCACTCGGTTAAATCATAACCTGCTGTTGTTCCAGGCGTGTCCTGGGGTGGGGGTGGGAGCTCCAACTCTTTAGCCTTCTTTGCAGCTGCCATAGCCAAAAGTATTGAGAACCCCGTGGTTTGGGCGATTACTTCTTCATGAACCAGGTCCCCAAATAACTCACAAAGCGTCTGAAGCGCTGCCGCTCGAAACATTTGGGCCAGCTCTGCGGCAGAATAATTGATCATAAAGTGTCGGGTGTAGTTAGAAAGGTTTCTAAAATCCCGTCGCGTGAGGGCAGTCACAGGAGTATTGAAGCTATAAACCGTCGCTGCTGGGTTGGCACGTGGATGATAGAGTTCCAAAGTTTGATACCCGCGATCTGCAAACCAAGCGGAGATTCGTGAAGTATCAGCCGCCAAAAAAAATTCAGGAAACGGGGTGTAAAGCTCTTGGCGAGATTGAATTCGAATGACTCGCTCAGAACAGAGTGCCTGGCCGTCGATGCTTAGCGCTATGGGCGCGGCAGAAGCAAAAGTTGATGTAATGATAATCGCCCCGATAATGGCTGGTAAGGCGCCTCTCCAGGATTTGGTAAAACCCATTGAAATAACCTCCGTGTAGCTATAAACCGTAACTTCCTCATCAAGTGTTATGCCGAAGATGTAAGGCGCGGTATCCCGGAACGCTTGGGTTATCCTGGGATTATTTCCCGGTCGAAAACAACTACAAATTCAAAAACTTAGCTTGGGCGAGTGGCCATGCCCCGATAATTTACTAAGTCTAGAGTTGATTAAGAATAGAACCTCTCTTACCCTATGACTTGAAGTATCGCCTAAACCGGAGAGTGAAATGAATTTAAAAATGGTCCCAGCCGTTCTTACTCTTGTTGGAGCCGCAAGCTGCGTTAGCGATAAAAACCATGAGCCAGCTGACTTTGCATTCAACCCAGATTCCGCAGCGCTTCGGGATGATCCCAGACTAAAGGATCGGCAATACTACTCGATCGATGAAGCTCCATGGAACACGCCTGAACTTCGCGAAGGACGCAGCAGAGGCGAGCAAAGACTAGCAGATGCCGTCGGTGGGATGCTTGAGTTTTTGGATAAAGACCACTAGTACCTGCGCTGATCCTGCTGCATCACGGCTTTATGTTGCTCAATACGCTCTTGTTTGACACCTTGGATCCAGTCATACACTCCTAACCCCGCGTACCAGACGATGCAAAGTAGCGCAGCCTTGACCAAAAGATCAGCAGCTTCTCCTCTCTCATCTTGATGAAAACGCGATAGAGAACACCGGCCAAACACTTTTTTCATAATATAACTCCCCGCTCTCAACCACAGCCACTATCTAGGGTTATGCTCGAATTTAAGCAGGGTGTGATATTATTTCACTAATATATTCAGGGAGTTTCGGATTCAAAAAACATCCCCCAGCGAGAAAGCTTCGCTCTCGGATCTTCTGGTTTGATCCCCCAAATTTCCGCGGGCTTCCGCGCCCTCTCGCCAATGAACTGATTTTTACCCCCTAAATCCGAAAAGATTCCAATGCCAGCATCATGCGACGCACCAAGACCTAGCCTCGAAATTTCATAGGTGTCACCCCCTGCTTGATCGAAAAATACACCCACCGACAGATCGTGTCCTGAACCTAAGCCCATCTGCTGATCAACAGTAAACCGGTCATCTCCGGCCTTATCGTATAGCATGCCAAAACCAAAATGCGCGCCGGCTCCAGCTCCGTACCAATACGAGTGAAACCGATCGTTACCGGCAAGATCAGCCAAAATTCCAGCCCCGTACCAAAACCCTATACCTTGTGCAAAAACGCCGGCACTATAAGTGTCATTACCGAGCAGATCAACCAAAAGTCCAACGCCACCTGGTAGATTTAGCGCTCCTTTTTTAAACGGCCGTATGCCGCTTCCTGCACCTTGCGCCATAGAGACATTATGGTTTTTGTCTTGTGACGCAGGGAACCGAATCTCTGAGTCATCTGCTTCATAGTAGTCATCGCCTACTCCATCAACCAACAGCGCCGCAGCATACGGCCCAGCAAATGCCTGAGAGTAAGAGTAACTCTGATAGTGATCATCGCCGGCACCATCAATTAGCACTCCCACTCCGGATAGCGCCGCCGCCTGGCTTTCAAATTCGGAATCGTAAAGGTCATCTCCTGATCGATCGACTAAGATTCCAACTCCGAACTCTGCACTTCCTATCGATCTTTCACCACCGCGATAAGA
>CAZJXY010000043.1:0-13969 GCA_964549925.1 uncultured Bdellovibrionales bacterium
CTCCCACTCAGCTAAATCGTGCTCTTTCTCAGGGGGGACATAGGCGCGAAGCACGTAGAGATCGAGCGTTCCTTGTTTCAGTGGAATTAGATAGTGCAGCACGCGATGTGTCTCAACTCCGTGCGGTACGGTACGCTTAATTTCCTTAATGACATAGTTGTGCTCGTCGCGCCGATCTCTGGTGTACTCAGGAAGGGTAGTTCGATCGAAATTTATCGAGTCGGTGTTTAGGTCGAACTGCTCGGAGTGTGAGCAATCGATCTGAATTTCGCGGTTGGTACTTTCTAGCATCTCTACTATAGAGTACAATAGTAATGCTATATTAGGCTAAGAGAAAATTACTAGGGCTAAACCCAGCCTCAATCATTTTTGTAAAAAAATGATTGAGAATAGCTGGGCCTATATCGCACTTGAATGAATGTTCTGGGACTGATCTACGATAAGATACGGTAATTGAGAGCGAGTAAGGTAATCCCGGCCTCTTTTTGCCCCAAGCAGCATTGCAATCGTAGAGTGGCTTCCTGCCACGCTGCAAGAATCCGCTAAGACCGAAACTGATCGTATTTCGCTCACCGGGAATCCGGTATTTGGATTGAGGATGTGGCAGTACCTCTTTCCGTCTAATTCAAAGTAGCGCTCATAGTCGCCGCTTGTTGCAAGCGCTCCGGATTTTAGCGCCACGGACTTTAACAGGCTATTTTCCTGACGCGGGTGCTTTATACCTACCATCCAAGGGGTCCCATCCGGCTTTGGACCAATCACCCGTACGTCTCCGCCCAAATTGATTAGGCCGCTTGTAATCCCAGCTTGAATCGCCATAGATGCGGCACGATCAACCGCGTACTCTTTGCCGAACCCGCCAAAATCAAGCTCCATCCCCGATAGCGTTAAGCGAAGGTAGGGCTTCTTCCACTCGACCTTGTTCCATCCTACTAATTCGAGGATCTGTTTTAATTCCGACTCTTCCGGTACGCGAGCTGACTTAAAATCCCAGGCCTTACGAAGTACCCCTGATGTAGCATCAAATAACCCCTCACTCTCAGCGTGCAGTGCCGCAGCAAAATCCAATAGGGCAGCTGTCTCCTGATCGACTTTGTATGGCTCCTTTCCGGCATTGCGATTGATCTGACTGATCACACTTTCGGCTCGATATCTTGAGTATTTCTGCTCAATTCTATTTATCTCAGTCACCAGGAGACCAAGGGCCATATCGGCTTCTGTCTGCGTTTCAAGGCAAAGCTTGATCTGATTTTGACCTCCGAGAGCGGCAAAGGCTTTTTGAAAAAGTTGCACTTTAGGACACTAGAATTTTTTGGTAATTCCTAGGTTAAAATAACTCAGATAAACATTATCTTGGCCCGGCGAGCCCTTGTTAAAAATAGTAAGCGCATTATCTTCAACCGTAAAGTCGTAGCCAAAATTAGCGGAGAAGCCGTCACCAAATTGGCGAATTAGCTTTAACCCCGCCGTCAGGCTCCCAAAAGCACTTAGACGTTGATCCGAGGTATAAAAGCGATCCGCTTCGATTTCGTTAGGCGAGAGCCCGCTATAAAACGAGGCATCATCTTGTGAGTAGTAGCGCAGCCTCGGACGCAACACCCAGTTTTCATCTTCGTCCAGCGGTTGGTACCAAGCGGCCTCAAACGTGTGGGCCATTATATCCCAACTATCATAGTAAAAGCGGTAATCGAGGTGCAGAGAGGCAGAAGCAGACTCGATATAGCGCACGTAGCGTGTAAGCCAAGCGAATCGGTCGCGCGATTGAGGACGGTTGTCTCCCAACTTGTATGGATCGGTTAAAAATCCGTCCTCAGTTTGATATGAAAAATTGGACTGGACCATCGAAAGCTTGTCTAAGACTTGAGTCACTCCGAATATCCCACCCCAGGATCGTTTCAATTGATCTAACTCAGGATCATTCTCGGACCCAACTGTGTCATGGTTTCCGTTTACTCCAAGAAGAAAAACCGTATTTTTATCTTCGCTCCAAAACTTGGAAGAAAGACTTCCTCCTTCAGAGTCGTAATCTTGTTCGGAGGAGAAAGTCCCGCCCAAACTTAAGCTAAAACGATCGAAATGCTGAGTGATGGTTAAATCCCCAGCCCAACGTTCATCATCGATCCCCTTGCCGGAGGCTCCGCTCAGGGTATCAGCGAAGACAGGAGATGCCCCGCTCATCGTATCTAAAAGAATACTGGCTTCAATCTCGGTAGATTCTGCCACTGGGGAAGTAATCATCAGCATCGGTGCGTGCACGGTCATCCGTTCATCACGCCCAGATTGCCAGTCTTGGAAATACGAATACTGGGTGCGGATGGTGGTGGATTTTGGCATCTCTTGCGCCCTTACTATGGCAACCGGTTGAGCCAAGATTGGCAGTGCCGCAGCCGCTGAGAGGATACTACTGATCGCCTTAGGTTTCTTCAGTGCCTTACGTAAGCTTTGTAGCCGCAGTCGCTTCTTTCTGAACTTTCGCTCCGTTCGAGACACAGCTTTCCCTTGCCTCGCTCCTAACCGCATCCACAGCCGCCGCCGCCGACCCCATGTCCGCCGCTTGCACCTTCGCGTGAATTTTCTATGTGCCTATAGAATCTCGATTCCAGTGGATCAGGATCGAGCGCCATATGAGGCTTTGAGAAGTTTCCTTTTTGCCAGGGCTTTACCGGAGTACATCCGGTTAAAGAAAGGTAAATAATGACTAGTAATATTAAGACTAGGCTAAAGACCGGTGGGCTTTGCTGCTCGGAGATTACGTTCGATCTCTCCTTCAATCTTTGTCTGATCATCTTCTTCTAAACCTTCGTGGATAGAGATAACTTTTCCGTCTCTTCCAATCAGGAAAGAAGTAGGGATAGCCCCCACATTAAACAAATTGGGGGTATCACCAGCTGGATCAAAAGCAACTAAAAAGGATGAGCCAGTTCGTTTTAACGCCTTTTCAGCGCTGGCGCGATCTTCATCCACGTTTACAGCTACTACTTGGAATAGATCTTTTCCGTATTTATCCTGGAGCTTTTGAAGCCACGGAAGCGACTTCATACAGGTTGTGCACCACGAGGCCCAGATGTCAAGGTAGATTAACTTACCGCTGAATTTGGAGAGCTGGACTGTGCTGCCGTCCTGCGTTTGGATTGCCGGAAGGGCTGGCGATTCCCCGGGGCTTAGGCCAAAAGCTATAGGGTTTAGAAGAAAAGCGGATAGGAAGATTACAAGGCACAATGGCACAGGCTTCAATACACACATACAATTACCTCCTGGTTACCTGATTAACAAAGAGCAACTTCAGTGCCAGTTAAGAAATTCTCCAATAGATTGCGGGTTACCGTGGGGAAGTGCCCGATTTTACGTGACTTAATTGAGGGGTTAATAACAATTCAATAGTCCGTTGTGAATTGATTATTAGGAAGTCGAACATCAAACTTACCGCAAAACATGCGAACGGTCTCCTCAGCAGAAACGGGAAGTAAGCGCAATTTAGCTAAGGTCCCTTATTTCCCAAATAGAGGTAAACTTTACCTTCTTCTGCTTCACCATTACTATGTCTTCTTGCGCCGATTAAAAAATCACTATATCCGTCTCCGTCTACATCTCCCGCAGACGCCACGGAATCTCCGAAATATTCATCATTAACCAGCTGGTCAGCTCTCCAGTCAGAAAGGAGGGGCAGGCCGGCTGCCGCACCGTGATAAACTACGACCCACCATTTGCTAGCTACAGCGACATCGCTATATCCATCTCCATTAACATCCCCAGCACTTGCAACATGGGAGCCGTACTGAGCGGAAGTCTGATTAGATTCGATTGTCCAACTAGGAGAACTTTGAAGGCCGCCCACCTGTCCCCTAAAGAGATACGCGCGTCCCTCGTTGGATTCCGAATGGCTATAAACAGGCGCACCGATAATCACATCGTCGTAATTGTCGCCGTTTATATCACCAGCACCAGCCACTGACGATCCGAACCATGAATTTATTATGTTACTTTCATAAGTCCATGAAGGAGTTTGAGAAGGACCGCTTGTTGAACCTCGATAAAGGAGACCACGTCCCTCACCGATCTGTCCATTCGTATAACCACTTGCCCCGACAATTACGTCGCTGTACCCATCAGCATCGACGTCCCCAGCAGAAGCGAGTCCGATACCAAAATTAGCATTTCCTTGAGTGCCCTCAATAATCCAATTTGGCACAAGTGATAATCCGCTGGCTGAGCCAAAAAATGCATAAATCTTTCCTCGCCTCAAACCAGCACTCTGGCCATAGCCTACAGCCGAAACCAAAACATCGCCAAATCCGTCATTATTTAAGTCGCCGCCCGCAGCGACAGGGTTGCCGAAGTTAGAATCTGGGGTTTCGCCATCTTTAGTCCAAGCTGGAGATGACAATAATCCGGCTGACGAGCCAAGGTAAAGATATGCCCGACCCTCGCCGTTGTTGGGCTGGGTAACATCATATAGGTAGGCCCCCACGATTACATCATCAAATCCATCATTATTTACATCTCCGGCCGATGATACTGATATTCCAAATGAAGAGAAAGCAGCGTTTGGCCCGACGGTCCAGTTTGGAGTGTTGGAAGGCCCCGTGGCTGATCCGTGAAACACGAAAGCCCTACCTTCATCAGTGCCTCCGCCGTCATATCCATCCGCTCCGATGATAACATCGTCAAACCCATCATTATTTACGTCTCCGGCGCTTGCAACCGAACGGCCAAAATAACTGCTGCTTACATTACTTTCGCTAGACCAAGCAGAGGTACTACCAAGTCCAAAGCCGCCACCCAAAAATAGCGAGGCTCGACCTTCGCCTAGTTCTGGAGTGGAGCTTTCCCAATCGGGCGCTCCTACTATTACGTCGTCATGACCATCACCGTTTACGTCTCCCGCACTAGATACAGAGGTACCGAAATGCGCGTTAGCTTGATTGCTGTCAGCGCTCCATATCGAGTTCAAATTCAAGCCCGCTGCCGATCCAAGGTACAAAAATACTCGACCCTCATCAGTCTCTCCATTGTCATACAGCCCTGCTCCAACCAGAAGTTCTCTAATCCCGTCACCATTTATATCTCCGGCAGATGCAATGGAAGAGCCAAATTTTGCGCCAGCTTGATTTGACTCTGCCGTCCAAGAAGCAATGCTAGAAATTCCACTAGGTGATCCAAGATAAACAAAAACTTTTCCCTCATTAATTTCTCCGCCATCATAGTCGGGTGCCGAAACCGCTACATCACTAAATCCGTCTGCGTTAACATCTCCAAGACCAGCAACCCTCTGGCCAAAATAGGCCATCCTCTGACCTAATTTTAAAGTTTGCGCTGCTGTCGTAATGATGCCCGTACTTGATCCATGGAAAACGTATGCGAATCCCTCATGAGTTTGGGTCTCGAAAAAGAAAGGCGCTCCAACAATTACGTCATCGAACCCATCTCCATTGACATCTTCTGCACCGGACACCGACGCTCCAAAATTGGCGCCCGATTGTGGTGTACCCCATAGAGAGGTGATAGAAATCGCGCTCGTGGTTCCCGCTCCATAAACCACATATACTTGTCCCTCTCCACCAAAAGTGAAAATACCCCCTGGTATCCCAATAATTACATCGTCGTATCCATCAGCGTTAACATCGCCAGCAGAGGCAACAGTACGACCCAAGTTAGATCCCACATAGCTTCCGGTCACAGTCCAAAGTGGAGCGATCGATAAACCAGTAGCCGATCCAAGGAAGATGACGGCGCGGCCATGATCCAAAGCAAATGAAGAAATCTTTCCACTAGGTGCCGAGCCTGTTGAACCATCAAACAATTCGGCTCCAATAATTACGTCTCCATAACCATCACCGTTAAAATCTCCAGCGCTTGAAACTGAGTTTCCGAAAGACGCTAGCGTCTGATTACTCTCCGACTTCCAGGAGAATGTTGTAGAGGGTCCAGTAGCAGAACCGTGATAAACATAAGCCCGACCCTCGTTGATCTGTCCGTTGTCATAGGCGGGTGCCCCCACAATTATGTCGTCAAAACCATCATTATTAACGTCTCCAGCGGACGCCACAGAAGCTCCGAGAAAAGCCGAAAGCTGCCCGCCCTCTACACTCCAAGTTGAACCGGTCATGATTGGATCAACGGTAATCGGGTAAACCACATCGGAATCATCGACCTCGATACCAAAGCCACCAGCATGTCGCACAAATCGAGCAGGCAGAGTTTTCCCATGCGCATCATGTACCAAGAGATTGCGGTATCGAAGTACCAGTTGACCCTTCATATCCAAGAACACAATCGAACGCTCACCCTCCTCAATCCGCTGGGTTAAATTTCCATTAGTAGATACCTCGAGGTAAAGGTTGGAAGTCCCTGGTGGCGCACGATCGATAGTCCAGCCCTGTTCTATCCCATCTTCTCGATTCTCAATCCACTCAGTCAGAAGATCAGACCTCAACTCAGCCCTAGTCTCACGGAAACTCACCACGGGTTCTGGAATTTGAGCAATGCGATCAACACGACCAAACTTAATCGACTGTAGTTTTAATTTCCAAATCGCACCCTCCCCATCTGAGCTTGTCTTACGCGGAAATATCTCAAGTCCAGACGTGGAAATTCGGCTGCGTAGCTCATTGGCGCGGTTCGGCGCGGACCACACACCACTTTTCTCGGAGACTGCTTGAAAATTATATTCAGCTTTGTGTAAATTCTCAAACACTTCGGTCTGCCAAACGCTGTCGATAGGGGCCTTGCTTGCAGAAGGAGGCAATGCCGAAATAGTCGCGGGTGTTTGGCTGATAATCGTCGTTGCAAACACACAAATGGCCACAACACGCCTATTCATGACAATACCTCGAATTGTTTCTATTTGATCTGCGCTGAATGAAAAAACTATCTGGTCGGTTAGGATCTCACAAATAAAAAGACGTTACAATCAATTATTCAGCAAGGTATGTATCTATTCGAATACAGATGAGTTAACAATGGGCAATAAACCCAGTTACGCGCTCCTTGTGTTAAAACCAAGAGGGCCGATAGCCCAGATTTATTAGGGCCACGGGCTATATTAAAAGATTACGTTCTAGTAAATATCCCCAGCACAATCCTCTTTCCGCCCTTTTTCCCTTTCTTCGGCTTAATATCCAAATCGTATTTAGCAAGATGCTCCAAGCACTTTTGTTGAAATGCCGAACAGCGGTCAAAGAGCCATTGCCGTATTTTTGGTACATCATCCTCGGCGATGTTATCTAGAAACATTTTCGCATGGTAATTCGGTGGTGGCTCGGTCTCACTAAATATGTTTTCAACCACAGCAGCGGTAAAATCCTCGGTGTCTTCGGCCATCACCCGGAAGCTCTCTTTCGGGTTATGTTTTGGAACGTAAGCTGCGGCCTTTAGTCTGATACGACCGTCATTTAGACGTTCAATCGCGCCCAGTCTCTCTAGGTCAAATAATACCGTTCCAGGGTGCAAATCCGTGCTTACTAGCACTACAAGCTTACTAAATTCGCTATTATCCCCCTCATAAGTGAGCGGTCGCGGTCTGCCCCCGGAAGACTGAAAGCGTTTATCCTGGCGCCACTGGTTGATCACTCTAACCGTGAATCTACTGGCTGATTCATCGATATTTCCCTCGCGATAAATTCTTACCGCATCTTTTCGGTGTACCCCAGTGACTACGCTAAGACGACTGATATTGATCTTCTCTCCGCGTGCTTGCATGTCCGCTGCAGCAATCTCTATGAACACCACCTTTGCCGCCTCAAGCAGATCTTGCAATCCAATTGAATGGCGTAGGCAAAACGTGATCATTGGCCTTAACATTAACCTCAAACAGTCGATCAAGGTGCTGTGCATATGATGCCCTCAAACTTTCAATTCTTACTGTGATGCAGTCGGCAGACTAACGGCCAAAATTAAGAGTCCACGGCAAAACAAGGCGTTTTGGGGCGAAACTTATCTGGGAAATTTTCCCATCAATAAGTCCCTGATTGCACAAGACTTTTTATCCCTACCATTTGAGCTACCCAGTGCTAGCATGCCTAAGATATTGAATCGACGCAAGAAAAAGTAACATTGGGAGAATTTCCCAGTCGGAAATTTTAAGTGGATAACTAATCGAAATTATTTAAGAATTATAGTATAAAAATATTTTAAAAAATTCCCATTTTTGTTTGCCCAAAAGAGCACACTTCCGTACTCTTGCCCCATAACGTCTTTGTGTTGGATGGGAAATTTTCCCAACTAACGCCGAGCATAAACGGTGAACGTGCGGAACTAGACCCAACCCCTACCAATACCCCATTCCGGCGTTTTAACTGTTGATGCTTGATTGACCACACATCGTAGTCAGCTCCATTGACGTTCACAGGGCTGAAGTTGAACCAAAAAGCTCAACTTTAGCCCTTTTTTTTATCTAGCGCCCACGGTAAAAGTAAAAACGGTAGGGCATATGAAATTTTCACTAAATAAAAAAGATCTGAGCACTGTAATCTGTTGGCAGTGTACCGCAGACTCAAGCGATCTAACTTTCAGTGGCATTGATTTTGATAGTCGGCGTATAGCCCCGGATCAACTTTTCATTGCGATAAAAGGCGAGAAATTGCACGGGGAAATATTCCTCCCCGAGGTTTTTGCCAGAGGAGCTAAGCTAGCTTTAGTAGAAACTCCGGAACTTCTCACCGAATCACCTTTCGCTGATCAACTTGTAGTAGTTAAAGACTCGCTCAAAGCATTTTCAGACTTGGCTTCCTATTGGCGTGAGAAAAACGGCTTTAAAGTTGTCGGTATTACCGGTTCGCTCGGAAAGACGACCTGCAAAGAAATCACCCGACATATTCTGAGTTTAAAGGGGAATGGCACTTTCTCTCAGAAATCATTCAATAATCATACCGGTGTGCCCTATACTCTTTGCAATGCTGATTCTGATTCCAACTGGGTTGTGCTTGAAATGGGGATGAATCATCCCGGCGAATTATCAGATCTATCAAATCTAGCTCGACCCGATGTTGCGGCGATCGTCTCGGTCGCTCCTGTGCATATAGAGTTTTTTAAGGACCTTGACGCGATCGCAGATGCCAAGTGCGAGATCTTAAATGGCTTAATGCCTCAAGGAACAATTGTTTTAAATGGAGATAACGGTGAGCTGCTTGGTGGTTTTGAGCGCTGGAAGAAAGCGAATTCAATCAGCGGCAGACATATTCTGCGGTTTGGAACTGGATCAGATTTGGAGCTTAAAATTTCGAATGCGCGCTCCTTGGGGTTTGAAGGAATTTCAATGGATCTTAGCTTTAACCAGCAAGGTGCGCACGAATCGGTCACGCTAAAATTAAGCTTGATCGGAGTGCATAACGCTTTCAATGTGGCAGCAGCGGTGCTTTGTGCTAAAGCCCTTTTCCCCGATCTAACACTTGCTCAGATGAAGTTGCCACTGGAAAAGATGGAAGCACCAGCAATGCGCTTGAATCTAATTAAGCTCTCTCGAGAGCGAGTTATTGTAAATGACTGCTACAATTCTAACCCAACGGCGTTAGCAGCGGCTTTGCAACTGTTGAAGGCGCCTATCTCTGAAGGCAAGCAGGTTGCAGCAATTTTAGGAGACATGAAGGAGCTTGGAGAGCGTTCAGCTGCATATCATCAGGCAGCAGGTGAGGATCTTTCGAAGTTAGGGCTAAAATATCTTGTTGTGGTTGGAACTGAAGCAAAGATCCTTGGGGAGATCGCAAAGAGCGAGGGGACGGAGGTTCATTTCGCTGAAACCCCGGAAGAGGCAGCCGAAACTGCGATCAAGCGTGGATTTGATGTTTTGCTAATTAAAGGGTCGCGCGGCGTTGCACTAGAAAGGGCCACTAAGGTTTTAACGGATAAATTTGGCTCATAGAGCCGTAAAATTCCAATTGCTTCTACATAACTCTCGGTATAATTTAAGCTTGTTCAAAGGTTTGACAATTCCGGTAGGCAGAGAGTTTGATTTATCGTCCTGATGATAGATCTAATAACCACGAGGCGCTTTGGGCCCCCGGGAATACTCTAAATCCAACCAACCGTGAAGCTCGATTATTTGAGTCGCTGGGCGTCAGGAATTCAGAGCTACAAGACATCAAAGCCGCAGTACTACCTAGAGATCATCCTGACACCGAGTCATCGCTCCATCCTGTCTGCCGGTTGAAAAATGGTCACGGCTACTTTAGGGCGCACATTCAGTTTCCAAGTAAGGCGCTCGAAGCTAATAGAGATGTATACGTTTTTCTGCCCCATGAATATAAAGAAGATCGGAATAAACGTTTTCCAGTATTATATCTGCACGATGGTCAAAATGTATTCGATTCGATTGGAAATGGCTCGCGTGAGCGTTGGGGGGTAGAAAGCGTTCTCTCTGATTTGGTAGGCGCAGGTCTTTGTCGAAATGCGATTATCGTTGGCATTGCGCACGGCGAGAACAATCGAGCCAATGAGTATACTTTAGTTAAAGATGAGAAATACGCTTGTGGTGGTAACTTCGAGAAGCATGAACGCTTTGTCATCCGTGAGCTAAAGCCGCTAATTGACGATATCTATCGAACTCTGCCCGGGCCAACGGATACAATAGTCGGCGGATCCTCATTGGGTGGTTGGGCTGCCCTGGCGCTCCGCCTCCGTAATCCTGAAGAGTTTGATAATCTCTTGGCACACTCGGCCACACTATGGTGGGGAAATGAGCATGCTAAAGAGATGGTGTCTTCTAGCGGGAGTATTGGCGGACGATCATATTTGGATGTTTGCTCTGCGGAGTCGCCGCGTTTAAGGCGCTGCTTTGATGAGGTAACAGAGATCTTGAAATCAAAGACGGATCTACATGCTCAGATGTACGATCCGGCTGCGGATGAGCGAGATGGTCATAATGAGCTAAGCTGGAGCAGAAGGTTAAGAGAGGCTCTTCCGGTAGTCCTCCCGCGCGCGGCCTAATCAAATAAATCGCTAGAATGTTCATTCATCTCGCATCAGCTCGAGCTAATGCGAAGATATAATTTATGAAACCCTCCCCGGCCCGCATCATCAAAATCTGCTATACGCGCTGCTCCTCGATCTCGTCTGATCGTTCTTTTTATAGCCATTACAAGTTCATTTGTTGTCGTCTCGATTGTTGAACGAGAGTTGCCATCTCTCGCTGACAGAATCTGATCTCATGCGTCGCAGTGCTCCACTTCCACTAAGTGACGAAGGAAGTGGTGCGGTTATTAACCTTTTTAATAGGGGTTTTATGATACAGCTGGACGCTCAAGGTGGCTTTTCGGTAGGGATTAACGGAATCGATTTAATCTCTAATGACGTATTTGGAGATCAATTAACTAGCTCGGATCTTTCGCCTTGGGATAGACCCGGAGCTTATAAGTTTCTAATCGATCGACTCCAGGAGAACAATCTTGGAGCAGTTGATCAAGCAAATCTTCTAGAAAGGTTAAGTGGAGATCGAAGTGTTGAAGATTCTAAGGTAAGGGCCTTACTCAAATCCGCAATTGACCCCAGTCTCTCAATAGCGGTCGCAGACTCTTACCTAGAAACTGTGTTGCGTGGGCTCGCAACGTTAATTGATGATAGTGCCGTAAGAGATCGATTTCTTGATCCGGCCACAACCGAAAAGGAGCTAACAGAAGTCCTAAAATATCTACCACCAAAGGAGCGCACAGCGTTTTTTCAAACACTCTATTCGCTTTCAGGTGTGGACTCCGATGTAGATCAGTATCTGACTGGCAAATTAGATAACGCACTTTTTTACTACAAAGTTTCGGAGAAGATGCAACTAATGAGAGATCTCTATCAAACTAGAGAAGATCCTCGCTCAGTTCAATTTATGCGTTCGATTTGCAGGAGTAGCTCGTATTACGCTTCACTTGAAGCAGTGGTGCACACGGTTGGAGAGAAGAATCTCTTGAACATGGGGGATCCTGAACTTCACGAATATGCCTCGATTGTAATGCTGAGACAGACTTTTGATAAGATCAAATGGCCCAATAAACCGGGTGTGGGAAATCACGAAGGGACCACTGAATATGCGGCTGACCGCTTGGAAAATGGCTTAAGTTCATTGGTTACATTCTTATCAGAGAATCAGGGCTTGGTTGGGAGCGATATGTATCGGGTCTATGTGGAATCGGTCCTCGATAATCTGATGCGGTTAGAGGGAGCGAAAAGTCAATATCAACAAGATCATAATTTGGAATCGTACAAAACCGCGATCGGTTTGGTTTATGAAAAGATCCAAACTGAGCTCACCTACGGAGTTTTGCTCACCGAGGAGGAGTTTAACCCGATGGAGGGAAAATGGGGGGCAAGTTGGCGTGAGAAAGATATCGTTGATGTGCGAGCAACCCTTAAAGATATCGGCGAGTCAAAGATCTTAATGACACCGCTACTTTCAGAGATAGAGAGAGTAACGACCCTTGGACCATACGTTTTGGCTGCTAGGTTTTGGGACGGAGTGGTTCGAGTGGCCTCCTTGACCCTAGATCAGCCATCAATCTCACAGATGTATGGGGGAGAAGTAAGCTCGCTGCAAGCAGTCTTGACGCATGAGCTTGGTCACGCTCTGCAAATCGGATTAGATGGCGAACCGTTTCATGCCGAAGATACGGCTGAAGTAGAATTCGGAAAGGGTGAGCCAATCTATGAGTTTAAGGATTGGCTCTCGATATCAGGCTGGTCCGTGATTCCTAAAGAGAGTTATACGCTCTCCCAAGACGGGAATTCAGTTTGTATAGGCGACCAGGAGCTCGCGCTGGGTAAAGCTGTCGAATTTAACGGGAAGCGGGTAGTACTCGATTACTTCTGGGGAAACCTTATAACTCGAGATGCCGATGCCGGATTTAGTAGTTATGATTACTCGCAGACATCGCCTTGGGAGGATTTTGCTGAAGCTTTTGCTGAGTATCACTTAACTCCGGAACGGTTAATTGAGCTTGCACCTTTGAAGTATAAGTTTTTGGAGCAGGAGTTTCATCGCCACCAGTTTAGAGATGATTTAAAACGTCAGCTAGATGAAAGGCTGGCCAGAGGCGAGGTTCAGGTTTAACGGTCACTCACGATCTAGTAACGTCAGAGCAATCTCAGGTAATGTATTTGCTTGCCCAAGTAACGCGGCGGCCGCCCGTTCGACAATTTGGTTTCTCAATAAGTTCGCGCTCTCGATAGCGACATCCGCATCGGCTATTCTTGAGCGTGCACCCGCTACTTCATCGGCGAGGGCGCGAACAACTCGACTAGCGGTAGATAGTCGGCTGGTTGCTGCGCCTAAGACCCCTTTGGTTTGACCGAGCCGCTCTAGGTTCTTGGTTGCGTTGTCTAATGCTCCTCGTGCACCGCTTTGAGTAGTCAGATGATGGCTGCCTAGCCCCCGAAGCGTGCCCGAGACTGAGCCAAGTAGAGATTGAATTACACCTGATGAGCCGGAGCCGGTCTCTACATTTAATCTATACGATCCCGCCGATATATCTACCGTATAGAACGAGCCAGCGTTGTTATCAGCGAGCAGCGTGTTTCCGTCAGACGAGATACGGCTTGTATAACTACCCAGAGAGTTCGTCGTATAGTTTGTGATCTGGGAGAAAGATGAACTGAGCACATCATATTTAAACACTTGAGATACTAGGTTCGGATTTGTCCCTAGAGGATTAGCAGAGTCTACAATTGTTAAGTAGGTGCCGTCTCCACTCAGAGAAAGGGCAAGCAGATTTGTCGATGTGAGTAATTTCTCTATCCCGCCGGTCGAGTATTTAAAGCGAAACACCCCAGGGTCGCCGCTTGCTTCCAAAGCATAGTTGCTTCCAAGGTAAAGTTGACCGTCTTCAGTCACACCGAGGCCTAAGTTGGTCGTCGCTAGTCCAATCTCTCCAACATATCTTGTCTGCGGCGACCCGGAAGTTACCGATCTAAACATCGTGACATGAGAGTTGTCGTTGCCAAGACCGCCACTTGAAATTACAGCTCCATAACTTCCAGAGGAGCTTAGTTGAAGGCC
>CAZJXY010000044.1:0-13967 GCA_964549925.1 uncultured Bdellovibrionales bacterium
AATGGGGTGTTCGGCGCCCAATTTGATCCGAATACTGGACTGATAAACGGTGTTGAATACCTTAGGGAGTTAAAGCGTGTACTACTAGAGCGCGGCGTTGAGGTCTATGAAAATACTCCCGTAATTTCTGTGACCGAGGGAGCAACTATCCTGCTCAAAACAATAAATGGCGAAGTTCGAGCCAAATCTTTGATGCTCGGTTCAGGCTCGTATACCGGAAACCTTGGGTACTTCAGGGAGGCTTTTTTCCCCCAATACTCGCATGTTGTCGCTACAGCTCCTTTGACGACCGAGCAGATGAGAACTCTTCATTGGGAAAAATTTGCTGGATTTTCCGATGACTATGACATGATCTCCTTTGCATCTATGTCACCTCAAGGAAATCTGCTCTTTGGAGGCGGTCACCCCAAGGCCTATACTTACTTGTTTAATGGCCGGACGAACCTTGTAAACGCCAAGGATCGCTTTCCTGGAGCTTACGTCGAGATTCGTAAGAATTTATTTAATTATTTACCGCAGGCTAAGGAGTTTCCTCTCGCATATCACTGGGGTGGACTACTTGATATGACGCTTAAAAGAAACCTTTTGATCGGTGTACGAGGTGAAAATAGAAATATCTTTTACAGCCTCGGATATTGTGGTCACGGCATCGTTACCTCTAACTTAGCCGGAAAAGTAATCACCGACATGTACTCAGGCGATGATCAGAAGTGGCGCCACCTTCCGTTTTACAAAAATCGTGAAATTGCACCGTTACCGCCAGAGCCGTTTAGATCGATCGGATACCATCTCTTTAAGAAATTATCGGGAAAGTCACCAAGAGTCTGATTTACTCCTGTGCGGATGAGCTGATACGCTGAACCAGTTTCTGAAGCTGAGGATTCTCTCTGCTTTTATATCCGGCATTAACTCTTATCGGCCCCTCGAATCGGGATTGTGGCAATTCTAAAACACCGAGTGCCCCAAGCTCCTTAATTACTCGTTCAAACTGTTTACCTATGCGTTGGGTGTAGCCATCCACATCTCTACTAAGCAGCGTCATCAAGGTGCCGTGTCGAAGATCAACAAGTCGCCCGGAACGAGTGAACTTACCTAAAATAATTTCAGCAGCCTGGTTAAAATCTAAAGTTTCGCGCTTTTTTACTTTTTTGGGGCCGCCAACTGCCGATTTAGCGCTTAGTGCCTCGTCATTCTCTGTAACCGTAATCGCCTCTGGGCCTTCACTGGTCCCAGATTTGGCCTGATCAATCCTGGTTTTTAATTCAAGCATTTTTTCCACCTGGTCGGGGCGCAGTAACTGATCATTTTGGAGCACTGTAATGGCTGTAAGAAAACTATCTACATCGATTTCACTAAGCAATTTTAAATTCGGGTTCGTTTCGATCTCTTGCTGGGTTAGTTTTCTCTCCAGAAGCTCGTTCTCTCTTGAAATTTCCTTGGCGCAAAATTTAATTCGAAGCTGCACCATCTCGCTATCCTCGTACCGATCAAGACGCTCGGTCCAAAACATCCCTTGAGCTTCGAGATCCGGAAATCGTGCTTGTGCCGAGGAGCTTGCGATTAGGCCCCTCTCTTTTATTAACGGCTTTAAAAGCTCTAGGTAAGACTCACTCGCCACCCGAAATTCCAAGATCCCCGCTTCCAAATTCTGAATATACGACCTGACTGCCTTGGGCATTCTCTTCGCGTTTCCCTCAACCCCAGGCGGAGTGAGATCCAGCGCTGTGCTGAGTTTCTCGATGCTGCTCTCAAGCGTGGCAAGCGCGGAAAATTCGCGCTCAGTAGCCGGTTCGATCTCGTCTCGAATATACTCGGTCAAGGTCTTAAGCTTTTGAAGTAATTCTACTGTTGGCGTGCATAACGCATCTACCGACGACGTATAGGCATCATACCGCTGTGAGAGACTTTTCGACTCGATCCCCGAGGCCGGTGCTTCAATCTTTTGGTGCTGCTCTAAATCAGTGTATAGCCAGTAATCGGAAAGCAGCTTTTCAAGCCTCGGTGGATCGTAGTATTCCGTTATCCGTTCGATGCAGTCACTTAGCTGATCAATCAGCGGTTTAGCCCCCTCGGTTGAGGTGTCGAGGGCATTTCGCCTAACACGCTCGCTTAGGATAAAGTTCTCTAGTTCAGGCAGCGTCGGTGCAGTCTGCGTTCCACTCTCTTTTTGTCGCTCTAATTTCACTACCATAGGAAAATCGTGACCCCTCGATGTTATGCGCGAAGCTCAAGCTTCTGATGCGTGGTGAAAAACTTAACAAGCGCCTGAGACACTTCGGTTATCACTTGCCTAACATGCTGATATTACGTAAATTTTCTAATGATAAAAATGACGCCAAGCGATGCAAACCGAGAGATTCACTACGTCGGTTTGGCGCTTTGCCTCGCCATTGGCTACGCCGCCTTCGCTTCGTACCTAAGCATCCTTCAACACCATGGTCTCCGCACCCAGCTAAGAGATCTTGGGCACTACACACAGGCGCTACACCAACTCACTCTGGGCAATTTTCTCATGCCGCTTAGCCACCCAGAGCTCGGTCTTTCGCGTTTAGCAGAGCATCGAGATTTTATTCTCTATCTAATTGCTCCTCTGTATTGGCTCTGTCCTAGCCCCGAGATGCTTTTAGTTTTGCAGAGTGTCTGTGTAGCGGCCGGAAGTATTGTTGTGTTTTTTCTCGGAAGAAGCGTTGATCTATCTTCCTCAATCTCTCTCGTCTTTAGTTCGACTCTTCTTATCTCACCGTTTATCCACTCGGCCAACCTCTATGACTTTCACACAATCACGTTAAGCGTATTGTTCCTTCCGATATTTTTGCTGTCGATTGAGAAACAGAGTCGAGCCTGGACGGCGATTTCCCTATCGCTACTCCTCTCGCTTAAAGAGGATATGGCCTTAGTTGTAATTTTTTTAAGTCCGCTGATCTGGAGGCGCTGGAAGCCGAAAGTAGCTTTGATTACCGCTACCGCTGCCATCACGTTCTTCACGATAAATTGGTGGGGATTACCTTGGTATTTTGAATGGAAAGTAAGCTCCCCGCATTGGTTTAGGTATTCCTATCTTGGAGATTCACCGCTTGATGTATTTAAGAACTTTTTTTCTGCGCCGGGGATATTCATCGGACGCCTCGCGCAGCCCATTCCCCTGCAATATCTAATGCTTGTTGCGCTTTGCGGGCTGCCCCTTGCCATCTTTGCCCCATATGCTTTTTTGATGGCCATCCCAAATTTAGCTCAAAATCTCCTGGATCGGACCAACTTCCAGGCCAGAATTGCCACTACATATTATTCCGCAATAGTTATCACTGCGATCATCTGCGCTTCGATTTACGGTTTTAAATTTTTATATAAGCGTAAATCAGGCCTGGCAAAGTTCCTGCTCTCAATTTTCGCCTTCACCCAATTAGCTCTCTCTATGATTTTGAGCCCGGCTCCGTATTCTGTATTTTCCTCCTGGTCCGACTTTAGTGCACATCATGATCAAGTACAGTTTGCAAAAATTGCTTCGCTCATCCCAAAGGAGGCCGCTCTAGCTACGCAGAACAACCTTGGAGCACAGTTTGCAGATCGGAACTTAATATTTGAATATCCGAAGTACTTAGATAAAACGGAATACGTTTTACTTTTTCTTGGGGATCCGAGCTACTACGATAACGGTTTATTTATGCGGAGCCCTGGGTTTTACATCGGACGTTCTTTGGATAAATTCTGGGAGAAGGTCATGCCGCTTTTCAGTAACCCAGACTTTGGGGTCTATGCTTACTCTCCGCCATTTTATCTCTTTAAACGCGGCGCACCCAGGGAGAGTATCTCTGAGGTGCGCCGCTTAGTTTGGCAGGATTATCTGGGCTTGACGCGGAAACGGGATAGGAGCGGGAAAGAGTACTTGTGGTTACTTAATGCAGATTGGCTGCGCCGAGCTGAGAGTAGTCAATCTTACCCAAAGCAGTCTGAGGAATCTGAGCGAGTACCACAATCTGATCTGGAATCTTAAATGCTGATAGCTGATCGGCTAGATCCTTTCGAATCTCTTCTATGTCGCGATTGACAATCCCCTTCTCCTTTAGTTGCAAGAATAATTTTGGGCGCTCTCCCCACTTAGAGTGCTCGATTGGAACGGCTGCGGCCTGATGCACATAAGGAAGTCGAAGCGCCGCAGATTCGATCTCATCTAAGTGAATTTTCTCTCCGCCTGATTTAATCATTCTATCGCTCCGACCCAAGACGACCAAAGCTCCATCGCTCCCAAGATAGCCGAGATCGGATGTGATGAATGGTCCCGGTTCTCGCCGAATCAACTTGCCTTCCTCACCCAAATAACCATCGAAAAGCGATTCGCTTTCGATTGCAATTAAACCCACCTCTCCAGATTTGCACGATTCTCCACTAATATTACGAATAAAAATCTTCGTCTGCGTCAAAGGAACGCCTGAGTTAGATAGCTCAGTCAAATTTCTTGTTGCTGGGGTTGCCACAACGTGCGAGTTACTCTCGGTCATCCCGTAAGTTATAATCGTATCGTGAAACCTAGCGCACTGCCGTACCAGCTCAGAGGGGACTCTTCCGCCTCCAAGCATGACTACTTTTAGATGCTCCGAAATCTTGCCGCCTTGACTTAAAGAGATAAGTTCTCCTAACTGAGCACCCACCAAGGAGATATAATTTACATTAAATTGATAAAGATCGCCTTTTATCTTGGATGCCCCCGTTCCGGAACCAATTACTATCGAACCACCTGCAAGCATAACCCTAAATAATATCCCGATGCCGGAGACGTGAAAAAGCGGCACTGAAAGCAGCCAGGAATCTGCCTTAGAGAACTTCGAGTTTAAATTAGAGCTTCTTGCCGCTGAGACAACACTCCCCAAAGAGAGCGAGACCCCCTTAGGCCTTCCACTGCTCCCTGATGTGTAGATTATAAAAGCCTCGTTCTTAAGATCAAAGACCGATCGATCGATCAAGGGTGTTGAGGCGGGTGGAATTAGATTGATTCTAAGTTTACTAACCCCCGTGCACTCAATCTCATGCGATCCATCCAACAAAACGGCTTTGGCTTTCACCTGTTTAATACAATCCTGTTGCTCTGCCCGCGAGGCTCTAGTGTTTAGCGGAACTATCGTGGCTGAGATTCCAAGTAGAGCAAGAATACTTAATATATAGCTGCGCGAATTTTCTCCCAGGATACAGACTCGATCTCCCAAACCTATGCCGTTAGCAGAAAAATACTGGGCTAGCCTTTTAACCTGCGTTAGGGCTTCCTCGTAAGTAAGCACTCCAGAACTATCACGGATAAAAACATCCGAACCGGACTCAATTAGCTTTTCCAGTATATTCAAGGATTTCTTTTGAACTTAGAAAAGTTTGGCCTTCGCTTCTCGACAAAAGCATTTCGCCCTTCTTGACCTTCGGGGGTCATGTAATAAAGCATCGTCGCATTTCCGGCGAGCTCCTGTAGCCCTGCTTGCCCATCACAGTCCGCATTTAGGGCAGATTTGAGGCAGCGCAGCGCAATCGGGCTATGCTGCAACATCTCGCGGCACCATTTTACAGTTTCGGATTCAAGTTTTTCATACGGCACGACACAATTCACAAGACCCATCTCTAAAGCTTGAGCCGCATTATACTGGCGGCAGAGAAACCAAATCTCCCGAGCTTTCTTTTGACCGACTACCCGCGCTAAGTAGCTAGCTCCAAACCCACCGTCAAATGAACCGACTTTCGGTCCAGTTTGTCCAAAGACAGCATTATCAGCCGCGATAGTAAGATCACACATAAGATGCAGCACGTGACCACCACCGATAGCATAGCCTGCTACCATCGCCACCACCGGCTTTGGGAGAGTTCGAATTTGTCTCTGTAAATCCAAGACATTTAGGCGATGAGTGCCGTGTTCGTCGCGGTAGCCAGAGTCCCCTCTAATTTTCTGATCGCCCCCGGAACAGAAGGCCTCTTTTCCCTGCCCAGTCAACATTACAACGCCTACATCAGCATCGTCCCTGGCATCAGCAAAGGCCTGCATCATCTCGGTCACTGTGCGGGGTGTAAAAGCATTGCGCCGCTCTGGGCGATTGATCGTAATTTTTGCGATACCCTCGGACTTTTCGTAGATAATCTCCTCAAACGCGAGAGAACTTCTTTCCCAGATTAACTTATTATTCTCGACCGACATACTTTCACCTCACAGCAGTTTCTCAACCAAATTTTATCCCCTGAGCGAGCGGCAGATCGTTGCTCCAATTAATTGTTGTAGTTTGCCTACGCATGTATTGTTTCCAAGAGTCAGAACCTGATTCACGTCCTCCCCCGGTCTCTTTCTCACCTCCGAATGCTCCACCGATTTCAGCTCCAGATGTCCCAATATTTACGTTTGCTATTCCGCAATCGCTGCCGGTAGCGGAGAGAAATCGCTCAGCTGATTGCAGATCCCTGGTAAAAATAGCTGAACTTAAGCCCTGCGAGACCTCGTTATTTGCCTCAATTGCCTCGGCAAGATCCTTCACTGGGATCACATATAAAATCGGAGCGAAAGTTTCATCCTTCACTAACTCCATTTTGCGGTGAGCTCTAATAATAGTGGGTTCAACATACAGCGAGGACGGCATCCCGCTCAAAACTTTTCCACCGTAAATTACTTCACCACCTTGTTTCGTAGCTTCAGAAACCGCCTTGGTAAAGCTTTCTACGGCTGCACTGTGTATTAATGGACCCATCAGAGTTGAGCTCTCAAGCGGATTTCCAATTTTGACTTGGGCGTAGGCCTTGGTTAGGCGAGTTAAGAATTCCTGCTCAATCCCTTGCTCGACATAGATCCTTCTGGTCGTGGTGCATCGTTGCCCGGCCGTGCCCACTGCGCCGAACAGAACCGCTGGGATTACTAAATTTAAATCCGCTGATTTTAGGACGGTGATTGCATTATTTCCGCCCAGTTCGAGAATGGTTCGACCAAGCCGCTTTCCTACGACTTCTGCAACGGACCGCCCCATGCGGCAAGATCCAGTCGCTGAAATTAACGGGATCCTGCGATCTTCAGCTAGCCGCTTTCCAAGTTCCGGACCGTCTCCAGTAAGCAAAGTAAAAAGACCAGGAAAACCATGGGCTGAGGCAACCTTGGAGCAGATCTTGATCGTTGCAACAGCACAGAGAGGAGTAAACTCCGATGGCTTCCAAATTACAGTATCGCCGCAAACCGCAGCAATCATGGCGTTCCACGCCCAAACGGCCACCGGGAAATTAAATGCTGTGATTACTCCAATCGGTCCAAGCGGATGCCACTGCTCATACATTCGGTGAGAGGGGCGCTCTGAATGCATCGACTTTCCATAGAGCTGGCGAGAAAGTCCCACAGCGAAATCCGCGATATCGATTGCTTCCTGCACCTCACCTTCCCCTTCCGGAAGGATTTTACCCATCTCGTAAGAGACCAATTTCCCAAGTGACGACTTATATCTTCTCAGCTCATCGCCGACATCCCGAACCAAAAGCCCGCGCTTCGGAGCGGGAACTTCTCTCCAACGTTTGAAGGCATCTTCCGCTGTCTTTACGACCTCTTCATAGTTATTCGAATCGGACAATCCGATCTCTGCAATCTTTTTCCCATCGCAAGGAGAAAATGTGGTGAGGCTCTTTGTAGTACTGACCCAGCGGTCCGAGAACGTGCCGGGATTGTTGGCCGTTAAATCAAGCTGTTTTAGGAAATCTAGGTTCATTAATCGCTCCTTCTAATCGGTGGCATACTGTATACCACGTGGCGAAGATTGGGCGAATTTGCCTCGGCAGTATAGGAATTTCGAGAACTTATAGAGCCTGAATTTGACTATTTCGGATGGTTTGTACTATAACCGCGACTCCAGTGACGCGGGGTAGAGCAGCCTGGTAGCTCGTCGGGCTCATAACCCGGAGGTCGGAGGTTCAAATCCTCCCCCCGCAACCATATTTCCCCGGTCCATTCCGGACACATGGGTAACACTTTGTTAGTGAGACATAGGTAACACTTTTGCCCCAAAGGGGCTAGGGAGCGGTTCAAAGTTCATACTTTCCGTATCAAAGTATCCTAAATCATAGTTTATAAAAGTTACTAGCCGGGCTTCATCAGAAACCTGTTTAATTCCGACAGATTGACCTGCGAAGACTTGGCTCAGGTTTATTTTTTTCTTGCCGATGCAGATACGTCCGCAATTGGTGACATCTACAGTTCTGTCATGCAGCGGATACTCAAGCTCTGGTAAGCCCTGATATACGCGTTTCGATTCGGTATATACCTCGCAGGGATACTTCATCCCTAACGCTTCGTGAGGTCTTTCGTTGTTGTACTCATCTGTAAAATCGTCAAATTTCGATTGCTGTTGCAAGAAATTTTGACCAGCTGGACGAGTTGCTTCCTTCTTGAGCGTCAAATGCATCCTTTCGTGCCTGCCATTCTGCTGCGGTTGTCCTGGTTGAATTCTCTCTATGGCAATTCCAAGCCTGAGCCACCACACGGAAAGGCGGCTTAAATTGAAGAGCGAATTAGGAGAAGCAAAAGGAACTCCATTGTCGGTTCTAATTGCCTGCGGCAATCCGTATTCGTTAAATACTCGCTCAAATACAGTAAAAGCGTATTTCTCCTTTGTACATTCAAGCCCCTCTACGGCTAGCAAGTACCGACTTGCTTGATCGGTAATCGTCAGCGGGTAGCAGTAGCGCTTGCTGCCAAGCATAAACTCGCCCTTATAGTCAGCACACCACAGGTCATTTGGATTAACTGCTGTGGAAAGAACTGTTCCCGTCGCCCGATTACGCCTTCGTCCTCGGGGAACCACGAGCCCGTTACGATCAAGCACCGCATGGATTGTGCTGATCGCTGGCGGCTTAACGTCCGGATACTTACGAATCAGCTTCTCCCGAAGCTTGCGAGCTCCCCATGACGGCTTATCTTCCTTAAGCCGTAAAATACACTTCTCAACTTGAAACGGCAGCTGATTCCCGTACCGCACAGGGCGACGGCTGCGGTCCTGCAAAGATTCAAGCCCGCACAGCTTGTACCGGTTAAACACCTTATATCCCGTCTTGCGCGAGATTCCGAACTCTCGGCACAAGCTAGACATCTGCTCGCCATCAAGTAAGCGTGCTACGAATTTTAATCTCTCATCCATAATGCAACATTCTTTCCATGCCATAAGCGCGATTCCCCCTAGGGGGAATCATACCTAACACCAGGACCCTGTTACTAAGGCTCCAAAAGTGTTACCTATGTGTCCGGAACAATCTGTTACCTATGTGTCGGAATGTTCACCCTATTCGAACTTTTACTCGCGTACCGCTCCTAAAAGATTCGAATGACGGCCAGGTGCACACCCCTGGACCCCAACAACTTTTCCCCTATTCGAACTTTTACTCGCGTATCGCTCCTAAAAGATTATTCTGCCTGGCTGACCTTGGTCGCTTTTTCGAAACTATATTCCCCGACTTTAATCAGAAATTTTTGATACTCAGTCTCCGTTAGTTTTCGCATCTGGCCGGGTTTCAAGCTTCCCAAACGAAACGGCCCATACCTCACCCGCTTTAATTTAATCACCGGATGTTCAATTTTTTGTAACAAACGCTTTACAAAGTGATGTCTGCCTTCTCCCACTATCACTTCAAGCCAGGTGTGATCATCTTCATACCTAATCACCCGCGCGATCGCGCTGCCAGTCCCATCCGCTAATCGCACCCCGCGCTCCAGCTTCTGCAGCGCCTGTGGAGACGGCCGGCCTTCGACCTTCGCCTCATACGTTCTATATACGCCGTACTTTGGATGCATCAATCGATTAGCCAAATCTCCGTCATTTGTAAGAATCAAAAGCCCAGTAGCATCCCAATCGAGCCGCCCAACCGGAAAGTAAGATCGGTAGCGTGCGGTGAGGTAGTCGGCAACACATCGGCGACCTTTATCATCCATCATCGTGCAAACCACTTCCCGCGGTTTATAAAAGAGAATTATACCTTTTTGCGCCGGCCGAATAACTTTTGCTCCGACTTTGACCACTTCCTTTGTGGGATCAACTTTGACACAGAGTTCCTTCACTACATGACCGTTCACAGACACCTTTCCTGCCTTTAGCAGACGCTCCGCTTCACGGCGTGAAGCAACGCCGCTCGCTGAAATAAGCTTTTGAATTCGAATCAAGGGTTTTTGAGGTTTCATGATATGGTCTGTGCCTGTTCCGAGTCGCTCGACTCCTCGGCCAATTCCGCAGCCAATTCGGGAACTAGATCTTGCTCCTCTTCCGATTCACCAGGCTCATTGTTTAACTCCCTTAAGTCTCGAAGAGTAGGAAGCTCGGTTAAAGACTTCAATCCGAATAGCTCAAGGAAATTATCTGTCGTTCCATATAACGCCGGTGTTCCGGGTGTATTCTGGTGGCCAATGATACGGATCAGCTTTCGATCGATTAAGGTTTTTAGCGTCGGAGTAGCATCGACTCCACGGATCGTCTCAATATCACTTTTAACGATCGGCTGCCGGTAGGCTATGATCGCTAAAGTTTCTAGCGCTGGAGCACTTAAGCGCCTTGGACGATCCATTTTTAGCGCTCTAATGTGTGGCCCAAATTTAGCCAAGGTTCGAAGCTGAAATCCATCACAAACTTCGGCCACTTCAAACCCGCTCGCTGAATCTAGTAGACGCTGCTTCAATTCCTGCAGCGCGGCCTGAATCTCTTCTTTTGGAAATCCGGTCAGCGAGCTAAGCCTTTTCTCCGTGAGCGGATGCCCGTTCACCACTAGCAAACATTCAATCAGAGCCGGAAGTTCTTCACGCTCCACTGACACTAATTCATCCAAAGCCTGTGTCGACTCAGCCTCTTCCAGTGTTATCTCTGCATTATTTTCTGCGTCTTCCATATTACACTCTCAACTTCGAAATTGCCGATTTTAATTACCCAGCGCTCACTTTCTCGACTGGTTCGTCAGATTGCTCCTCGTAGGACCGGTCAAATTCGGACTCCAAACCGATTGTATTTAGCTCCTCCCCGCTCAAGGCGATAAAAATCTCTCCATATTGGGCCTGCTCTGAGTCTGCAGCTTCAATCTCCAAACCGACCTCCTGCTTGATTACGATTGCCCGGCGCTTCGCCAATTCAAGCAGCGCCACGAAGGATCCAATTAAGGAAAGCCGATCAGATAGATCTTCAAACAGTTTAGAAAACCGAAGCGGTGTCCCGGCTGCTTTTAGGTTATCAAGAATCTTGATCATCCGCTCAACTACTGATGTCGAATCGAACTCTATTCTAAGAAGCGCTTTTGTAGCGCCATTTTTCTCTAATAGTTTGCGGAAGGCCTCGCCCAGCAACATAGCATCGTGAGACACAAACTGTGGCTCGGGATCTTCCACTGCATCAAGTGTCGGCTTTGCTCGGAATACATCAACACCAAGCAGGTCTCTGTCCTGTAAGGTAACAGCGCCCTCTTTAAAAACTTCCGCGCGACGCAGGTTTTCGAGAAGCTCTCGATGCGGATCGGGCATGTTCTCCTCAAGCTCTCCCTCGAAGGCCGATTTTTCGCTAAGTAGCGCGCAGGCCTTTATCGAGAGAAGCGTCGCTGCTACGACTAAATACTCCGAGGCCACTTCGAGATCTAAATCGGGCAGCCCCTCTATCACAGAAAGGTACTGCTCAGTTACCTGAGCCAGCGATACGCGCTCTATCGGAAGCTCGTGACTCTTCACCAGGTGTAAAAGCAGATCGATCGGCCCATCGAAGTCCGAAAGCGAAATCCTAAAGGGAGAATCAGTGTACCCTAGCAATGGGAGACCTCAAATTAAGAAACTCAATAAAGTCTCGTAATCTCAGCAGATTAGTAGACTTTGCCTAACTAGCCGCAGCTTTAAATTACTTTAAGTAACTTATAATGTCTAGCGTAGCTACGGCCATCGCGCGAGATAGAATATAACGATGGTTCGAGAAAAGCTATACGGCCGAGACCTGTAAGGAATGACGTTTAAGGTAGATGTAATTACCCAAAATAATTACGATTTAGGGCGTGAATCTAGCGAGAATGCCCCATAGCATTACTCCAATTAGTCCAACCGACGCGTCACCCTATGAGCGAATCTTCGATAAGATCACAGCCGCAGCCTGAGACACATTCAACGAAGCAATTTTGCCCTTCATCGGAATCTTTACCTTAAACTCAGCCTCTCTCCGAATTAGATCTTGTACCCCATGTTCTTCGCTGCCAAGCACCAAGAGTGTTCGCATTCCCGGCTCAAACTGATTGAGATCAATCGACCCCTCGCCTTCATCGGCTACTACCACTTGAAAACCAGCTTCACGTAACTCTCCAATGGCCTGAGCCAGATTGCTGACTTCTGAATATGGAACGAGCTCAGTTGCCCCAACGCTAACCGCCGTCACTACCGGAGTGATTCCACTTGAACGATTCTTAGACCAGAGCATCAAATCAACCCCGAAACACTCGCTTGCTCTAAATATTGCTCCAGTATTATGCGGATCTAAGATCGAATCCAAAGCGACAACTAGAAGTCGCGAGTTTTCATTATTTGCTTCAAGCCAGCGTTTCAGATTGACACTCTGCCGATCAGATCGGATCGCCACAAACGATTGATGCGAGTCTGTACCACTCAATTTATTAAGAGCATCGGAAGACACGTATTCTATCGGTAAATCAAAATTCTCAATCTTCTGGATGATAGATTTATGCCGACCTAGGTGCTCCCCTTCTAGGGCGTACACTTTTTGAATCACACCAGGATTATGGGCCAGAAGTTCCTCCAGGGCATGCTTTCCGACCACCAGATTACCGGATGAGTGAGTGCCTTGAGTTGTGACTCTCTTTTTCACTCGGAAAAATTTTCAAGGGAGAGTCTCTCTCCCTCACCCGTTAGGCAGCCTTAAAGTTTTTTGAAGTGCCATGAGCACTCACAGCCTCATTAATTCTCTTTAGCGCGGTGATATACGCCGCTGTTCGAATCGGAGTTTTATACTTCTCGCTAATATCTAGGACTTCATGAGCAGCCCGCTCCATGATTACCTTTAACTTCTCGTGCACCTCCGGGGCGCTCCAGTAGTATCCCATTCGGTTTTGCACCCACTCAAAGTAACTTACAGTTACTCCACCGGCGTTAGCTAAGATATCCGCCAAGACTGGAATCTTCTTTTCGTTTAGAATCTGATCGGCTTCGTTAGTGCACGGACCATTCGCCAGTTCAAGCAGCGCCTTAGCTCTGACTTTTCCGGCATTTTTCCCCGTCAGTACGTTTTCCAGAGCCGCCGGAACAAGCACATCAACTTCGAGCCCAAGTAAATCTTCATTCGAGATCTGATCGCAATTTACCTTTTCGGCACGATCTCCTTTCATTACTGCTGCACTGAGCTTGCCGTTTTGTTCTTTATAAAGATTGGTTGCGATTGGATCCAATCCATCTTTTAGGAAAATTCCGCCTTTTGAGTCAGAAACGGCTACTACTTTATGCCCGGCAGCAGCTGCTAAGCGTGCGAAGTGAAATCCCGAGTTTCCAAACCCCTGCACCGCCACAGTCAGAGGCTTTGTCCCAAATCCCAAGCGACCCTTTAGGGCTTCAAGAACATAGAACCCTCCCCTTCCGGTCGCGTCATCACGACCTAGAGATCCCCCGATTGCGATTGGCTTTCCGGTAATTACCGCTGGGGTCCAAGCACGCTTAATCTTTGAGTACTCATCCACCATCCAGCCCATTATTTGAGGAGTGGTATAGACATCCGGCGCCGGGATATCGGTATCAGGTCCGACAAAATCAGCGATCGCGGCCATATATCCACGACTCAAACGCTCGATCTCCTTTAAGGACAACTCCTTAGGGTTGACGGTTATTCCGCCTTTTCCGCCACCATATGGAATTCCAACCACTGCACATTTAAACGTCATCCAGAAGGCCAAGGACTTCACTTCATCGTAGTTAACATTCGGATGGTAGCGGATTCCTCCCTTGGTTGGACCAAGCGCATTATTAT
>CAZJXY010000045.1:0-13908 GCA_964549925.1 uncultured Bdellovibrionales bacterium
ATCATAGTGAGCCTCGGTGGAGTTGGGGAAGGCCAATCGCAAGTTGATTAAGGCAATACGTCGATACTTGCTCAATAACGGTGAAAACAACCAGAATAATCCCCGAATTAATGCTACTCCCAGCCCACGCGGAATGAGCATCAATAGAAGAAGTATTATCCGGACCACTATATAGGCTAGAAAATCAACCATCTGAGCCGCACCCTAGCAGATATTGATCTCTCTTACCCACCCTGATACTAAAGTCTTATGAATATTGAGAAAAAATACTCTTTGGAAGACTACGGGAAACTCTTCGATGACTTTTTGAACAACCTATTTAGATCTCCACAGGGAATTATTACGGCAATTCTTGTAGTCGCGGCCGTGCTTGGAGCACTTACCTGTTTTTATACAGTTGCTCCGGAAGAACAGGCTGTGGTTACTCGCTTCGGTAGGTTTGTCACCACTACACCAAGCGGACTGCATTTTAAGATCCCATTCTATATTGACCAAGTTCAGAAAATTAAAACCGAGCGGGTTTTCGAAGAGGGATTTGGAGTTTACGCGAACGCGGCTCCCGATACTTCGGACTTTAAAAGCGCTTTCAAAGGTCGAGCGCTAAACGAAGAGTCATTGATGCTTACCGGTGACTTAAACGTGATTAATGTATCTTGGGTAGTTCAGTACAAGGTTGCCGATCCGAAAAAGCTGCTCTTTAATAGCGCCAAGCCGATTCAAAACATTAGAGATATCTCTCAGGCAACAATGAGGCGCGTTGTCGGTGATAGGCGTGTTGATGATGTAATTAGAAGAACAGGCATCGAGGAAGAAGCCAAGCGGCTTACTCAGGAGGTGCTTGACCGCTATGACATCGGAGTCGAGATTACATTGGTAAAGATTCAGGAGGCCAAGCCGCCGGTTCCTGTCCAACCGTCCTTTAACGAGGTAAACTCGGCCAAGCAGGAGCAAGAGCGCGCGATAAATGAAGCTGAAGCTCATTACAACCAGGTAATCCCTCAAGCCAGAGGAGAGGCTGAGAAGCGCATCGCCGAAGGACGCGGAAAGGGCGTAGCCTTAGTCAATGAGGCAAAAGGTAATGTCGATAAATTCGTTAAGCTGTTGGCGGAATACAAAAAAGCGCCAGACATTACCAGAGAACGGCTCTACCTTGAGTCGATGGAATCGCTCTTAGCGCGGATGAAATCTGTGGTAGTAGTGGACCCAAAGGTTGAAGGACTGCTCCCGGTTTTTAGCCCGGGATCCGGGTCAAAATCACTAACTCATCGCCGAACTGACACCTTAAAAACTCTAGAATCTGGAGGTCAGGAGTAAATAGCCATGTATAAAAATCTACCCATACTCGGTCTAACCTTAATTCTTACTCTCGCATTGGCGCGCGGCTCATTCTTCGTCGTAACTGAAGGGGAACAAGCAATCGTACTTGAATTTGGAAAGCCGAAAGGTGAACCAATTACAGAAGCAGGTCTTAATTTCAAGCCATTCTGGAGAGAGGTACGGTATCTAGAAAAGCGAATCTTGAATTGGGACGGAACTGCCACGGAGATTCCCTCCAAAGATAAAAAATTTATCACTGTTGATACTACCGCGCGTTGGAAGATATCTGACCCACTCAGATTCATCCAGAGCGTTCAAAATGAATCCGGAGCACTATCTAGATTGACAAGCATTATCGCCGGGGCAACTCAGACCACGATTTCAAACTATAACTTGGTAGATGCCGTTAGAAACTCAAATGAGATCCTACAGCGAAACAAAGAGATCCGAGACGCCATAACCAAAGCTCGATCCGAGGGGGTCGACATGAACAACATAGAAGAAGAAGTTACTGGTGAAATTGAGCCGGTTGATGTTGGTCGGGAAAAACTAAGTCTGCTTGTAGCCGATCGCGCTCGCGCTGATTTAAAGGGGTTAGGGATAGACGTGATTGACGTTCAGATCCGTCGTATCGCTTACAATCCGGAAGTTGAGAAGAAGGTTTATGAGCGTATGATCTCGGAGCGTCAAAGAATCGCCTCAAAAATTCGTTCAGTTGGAAAGGGCGAGCAGGCTAGGATTCAAGGAAAAACCTCAGAAGACTTGCAGACCATCGAATCCGAAGCGTTTAGAACAGTTCAAAACATCTTAGGCGATGCGGAATCTGAGAGGGCTAAGATTTACTCCGAAGCGTTTGGTAAGGATCCAAGTTTCTATCAATTCTATAGGACATTAGAGGCCTATGATAAGAGCATTAAGGAAGATACTGCTTTCTTACTCTCTACCGATTCAACCTTCTTGTCTCTCTTAAGTAAGAAAGAATAACGAATGATTGGGATTAGAGCGCTAACAGCTCAGCTCCCGCTAGATCACGCTCTGCTCAACGCCCTAATAGCCAAGTTTCTGCTTATCCGAGAGTGTCTAGAGTTAGACACAGAGACGCTCCTTTGTGCGATCTCTAGCTCCAAACTCACAGCGGTATTTTTTCCAGATGCTATCCCGACCACAACCTGGGAGAGAGTTAATCAATTTACGGAAGATCAGTTGTCCGGATGCCCCGCACAGATTTTGGGTTCGCTTTACGAAGCTAGTTTAAGTATACGTTTAGGGAACCGCGGTGTATCGCACACACAGTTAGAGGGGATTTACTACACCCCTCAATTGATCGTAGAGCAAATGGTTGAGACCAGCATGGAACCCACGGGAACCTTTGGGAGAGTGCTCGATCCAGCCTGCGGAAGTGGAGCATTTCTTGTTGAAACTTTGAGATTACTCTCTAAAAAAAGAAGTCTTCGATCTTATCGCGAGAAGACTAAAGTTATCGAGTGTCAGCTCGTTGGGATAGACAAGGACTCAGCTGCACTTAAGTTATGTAAAGCGGCGCTGCTGATTGAGGCGCTGAGTGGAGCTAAAATTTCAAGTTTGGACGATCTTTGCAAGGTTAAGTTTGATTTACGCCAAGGAGATTTTCTGCTGGACCAACCCTTGGTGTCGGCAGACGAGAAGTTTTCTCTGATAATTGGAAATCCACCCTACGGACTTTCGCGGGAAGGGAGACTCTCATTGGAGGAAAATAAGCGCCTCAAATCTCGGTTCAAAGAATACCTCTGCGGTAAGCCGAATAAGTATCTCCTCTTTCTATCCCGTGGAATCGAGCTCTTGCGGACTTCCGACACTTTGACCTTTATTATTCCAAACTCATGGCTTGGAATTGACTCGGGGAGAAGAATTAGGGAGTTAATCTTAGGGCAACATTTACTCAGCGAACTTATCATTTATCAGGGTGACGTTTTCGGAGATCCGGGCGTTGAAGCAGTCACGCTAATATTGAAACGTAATTTAGGGAAAAGGTCATTCTCCGTCTCTAGAATCGATAGCAAAAATTTGAGGCAGCTAGCAAAGTTTGAACTCTTACATGAGCAGACGTTAAATAACCCGGACTCAACAATTCCAACCGTCTGGAACGACGAACTCAGTGTAGTATTTGCCAAGCTAGATAAGTGCTGCACAAGAATTGGAGCACCAGATTCACCTTTTGAACCACGCATTGCTTTGCAGGCCTATGCTGCTGGAAAGGGCACGCCTGCTCAATCTCAAGAGGATGTGAAAAATAGAATCTTTGACCGAACTAGCAAGGAAGACTCGAGTACATACCCTTACCTTGATGGGAAAGAGATTGATCGCTTCAAGATAAATTGGGGAGGTGGTTACTTAAAGCACGGAGAATTCCTCGCGGAACCTCAAATAATCGAGCGCTTCGTCGGTCCACGAATCTTGATACGAGAGATCTTAGGAAGTACCCCCTACCTCTTAATCGCGACCTATACCGAGAGTCCGTATTTATATAACAAGTCGGTGCTGCATATACTTCCCAAGAACACAGATCCTCGCCTAGCGCTTTTAACGCTTTGTGGGATTTTAAATTCGAAACTGGCTTCATTTTTTATTAAATTTCGTGGAAAGAAATCGCAACGGCGTCTTTTTCCGAAGATAGTAAATTCCGATCTTAAGCAGATGTTGATACCGAAGGAATTCTGCGATCCAGAGATTGCTGGACTAACTGACAAGCTACTTTGTCACAGCGGTGATAAGGCGCTTCAAGAGCGCTTGGATAAGGCCGTCTATAAGGCATACTTCCTTTCTAATTCAGATGTTGAAATAATTGAACAGAGTTTGCTTTGATGAGATTTGCCTCATTTCTTAAGATCAAAGATATTAGTCAGCCCTATGGATGTGCATAACCATACAGCCCATAACAGCAACGGTCGGCAGGTCGAGCTTTTAGTTCGCGGCATGACCTGTTCTCATTGCGCTATGGGTGTTACGAAACACTTAGAAGCCAAAGGTCTCTCCGACGTATTGGTTAACCTTGCATCAGGAGTCGTAAAATATAGAAACAGCTCGGCTGTCAGCATTAACGATGTAATCAAAGGAATCGAAGGGTTGGGCTACGAGGCCGCACCTTATCATTCTGACGATCAACACACCTTCAGTTCTCGGCCCGGAATATTTTCTTCTGCAACAAAAAAATTTCTTTTCACGCTGCCTTTTACCTCGATGCTGCTTTTACACATGGTTTTGGATCTGCACTTATTGCATAACCCGATGTTTCAACTGCTACTAGCGACACCGGTGGTGATTATCGGGATCGTTCACTTTGGGCGCAGTGCTTTCGGCTCTTTAAAATCTTTCTCACCAAACATGGACGTTTTAATAGTCTTAGGATTTTTGGCTGCCTATGTTTATAGCCTTAGCGGACTGATTTTGAGCCTAGGTCAAAATTTTCTATTTTTTGAAACAGCTGCTGCAATTATTACATTCGCTATTCTGGGCAATGTGATCGAACATAGATCATTAAAAAACACGACTTCGGCCATCGAGGAGCTGCATAAATTGAAGGAAACCAAAGCGAAGGTTGTGGAGCAAAGTTCAAAGGGTGAACGGCTCGTAGAGAGAGATATCGATACCATAAAACTTAATGAGACAATTCAAGTAAATAGCGGTGACAAGATTCCGCTGGATGGCGCAATCATCACTGGGGGCGGGTCGATTGATCAATCACTACTCACTGGAGAGAGCGTGCCGGTCAATAAGACCGTGGGAGAGAAAGTTGTTGGCGGAACCGTGCTTGTCGATGGAAGTTTGCGCTTTAAGGTCCAAGCCATAGGGCATGAAACAGTACTTTCGCACATAATCGAGCTGGTAGAGAACGCAGAATCCAAGAAGCCAGACATTCAGAAACTAGGCGATCGGGTTAGCGCCGTGTTTGTTCCGGCCGTTTTGTTTGTCGCGGCAGTTACATTTGGCACTTGGTATTTTGTGCTTAGTTCCGGGTTTCAAGTGGCGATGTTAAACGCGATTGCCGTGCTGGTGGTGGCCTGTCCTTGTGCCATGGGTCTTGCTACTCCCACGGCAGTAATCGTCGGTATCGGTAGAAGCGCTAAGATGGGTGTACTTTTTAGGAGCGGCAAGGTGCTTGAACAGCTAGCCAAAACTAAAGCGATTGTTTTTGATAAAACCGGCACCGTCACCACTGGGAACTTTGACGTCGCGGCACTAGAACTCCTTGGAGTTGATGAATTTACCGCAAAAACTGCTATCCTTGGACTTGAGCAGCATTCTTCCCATCCAATTGCGAAGTCCTTGGTACGCGAATTTAAAGATCTCACTCCGAAACAATTTGTAAATGTTAAAGAAGTTAAAGGAGTTGGCATCGAAGCGAAAGATAGCGAGGGGGTAATTTTTAAACTTGGATCGAAGCAGCTATTGCCTCCAGGAACTGTGGATAATGCCGCCGATCTTTTTTTATTTCGAAACGGCGCGCTCGTAGCGAAACTTACCTTAGTTGATCAATTGCGCCCCGGATCGCATGAGCTGTTTGATTTCTTGAATTCCAACAATATCAGTACCGCGCTGTTAAGCGGTGACCGCAAAGAAAAGAGTGATGCGGTTGCTCGTAAACTTGGAATTTTGCACGTTCACGCAGAGAAGTTACCACATGAAAAGCTTGAGGTAATTTCCGAGCTTCAGAAACAACATGCTTTGGCTTTTGTCGGCGATGGGGTTAATGACGCACCAGCCCTCTCATTGGCTCAGATAGGAGTTTCATTAAGCTCCGGAACCGATATAGCCGTCCAGAGCGCTCAGGTGGTACTTCTGGGAGGCCAAATAGGTCGTCTTAAAGAAGCCATTCAAATCAGCCGACTTAGTTACCGTACTATTAAGGAGAACCTATTTTGGGCCTTCTTTTATAACGTCCTCACCATTCCTATCGTTGCAATGGGTTACTTAAACCCGATGCTCGGGGCACTTAGTATGGCCTTCTCAGATGTGATAGTAGTGGGAAACAGTTTGCGACTTAAACATAGAAAATTGGCTTAAGATTCAGATGTACGAAGAAACATCCTCCGTTACCACCGAGAAGGCTCTAGAGCCGATTGAAGCAAACGTAGATCTGGTTAGGCTTGGGGATAAGCTGGTGTATTTGGTTGGAACAGCTCACGTCTCAAAAAAGAGCGCCGAGCTGGCGGAGAGAATCATCAAGGATATAAAACCGGATTCAGTAGCAGTTGAACTTTGTGACTCTCGCTTCCAAGCACTCCAAGATCCGGATCGCTGGAAAAACACCGATATTGTCAAGGTAATAAGAAGTGGACGAGCGTATCTACTAATGGCTCAACTTTTACTCGCGGGCTTTCAAAAAAAAATCGGAGAAAAGCTAGAAGTTAAACCTGGTCTAGAGATGCTTCTGAGCATCAACGCTGCCAAGGAGGTCAACGCTCAAACTGTGCTGGCCGATCGAGATATACGGACTACGTTAAAACGCACCTGGTCAGCGCTTAGTTTGTGGTCTGCATCTAAATTAATCACTGCCATGATTAGTAGTCTTTTTGTCGCTGAGGAGATCTCTGAAGAAGAAGTTGAGCGGCTAAAATCTCTTGATGCCCTTGAAGTGATGATGAAAGAGCTCTCTGACGCTATCCCTGAAGTTCGCCAAACTCTGATTGACGAAAGAGATCAGTATTTGGCTGCGAAAATTCAAGAAGCACCCGGAAAATCGGTAGTAGCGATTTTAGGTGCAGGGCACATACCCGGAGTAAAGAAACTTCTAGGAACTAAAATTGATATCGCTCCGCTGGAAGTAATTCCGCCAAAAGGTTTAGTTTCAAAGTTAATTGGTTGGTCAATTCCAATCATATTTATTGGAATGATTGTTGGCGGATTTTTTACTGCTGGAAGCGGTGCGTCAATTGAAATGGTTAAGACTTGGATTGTGGTTACAGGCACATTTGCAAGCATCGGCGCTTTACTAGCATTTTCGCACCCGTTGACCGTTGTCTCAGCTTTCGTCGGTGCTCCTTTTGCCACGATTAATCCCTTTATCGCTGCTGGATGGATCTCTGGATTGGTGGAAGCGATGATCAGGAAGCCAAGAGTGGCAGACCTAGAACACATAGCGGATGATGTAACCACTCTCCGAGGTTTTTGGAAAAATCGGGTGAGTAAGATTCTCTTGGTTGTAGCATTCACTAATCTTGGCGCCATGGCCGGAATGTTTATCGGCATTCCGATGGTTGCTTCGTATTTATAGAAAGCCTCACCTCAAATAAAAACCGCCACTTTTCTTTCGAAAAGCGGCGGTAGGGTGTTGTGTGGAGTTGAACAATGGGTTTCGTTGTATCTTTTCTGTATTTGCATACAGAGATCTGTTTTCAAAGTTGCTTCTGCAACTTCTAGTGCGACCACGCTTCCGGAAACTTTCGCTCCATCACGCGCCACACAAATAGAGTTATGCAACGTCCCACCTAAGCTGTATCATATTTGAGGGAAAAATTCCCACATTTTTGAAAAATATTTGATTTTCAATTTAGCTAGTTATTTCAGTTGATTAGGTGATTAATTTAGCACCCCTCCTACATTTTCGTAGAGCAATTTGGAGAATATTTATCCCCAAGGAGAGAAAGTTTCCCTCAAATTTGATTAGCTTAATTTTTAACATACTGAAATCATTTAACATCTTACATTTTAGCAAAAATGCGTGAAATTTTCCCTCAAGTAAATCCAGCAAGTGTCGATCAAATACATAGTGACAATAGGCACTTAGGCCGCAATTAGGTGGACTTGCAGCACAATTTTAACCCCCACTAGACTTAAAGTCAGGGTGCCGACCGTCCCTGATTGGGCATAACAGTTTTGGGATGGATGAGATGTAAGGGTGGTCGCCATGCCGGCGATTAATTTTGAACGATGGGGTGAGCCAAGGCTCATTATCCTAATCGTTCCGGGTCTCTTTTAGGAACTCGGAATAATGAACGTACAACTTTCTAATTTTCTTCAAGTGATGATCACTCCGATCGTTCGCTTCTGCTTAAAAAATTCTCTTGGGATCCACGAGCTGGTTGAAGCAGCCAAGGTAGTATTTATGCGCGTTGCAGAAGAGGAGATGGAAAAGAGCGGAAAGAAAGTTACTATTAGCCGCTTGAGCGTGGCAACTGGCGTCCATAGAAAGGATGCAGCAAGAATTTATAAAATCGGAGAACTAGAACCAAGTTCAGGGAGACTTAGCGGAAAGATAATTCAACAGTGGAGAAGAGATCGGAGGTTTCTTACTGAGAATAACCGACCCAGGGTGTTAGAGTATAAAGGGGATAACAGCGAATTTCAGCGCTTGGTAGAGACTGTCAGTACGGATTTGAAGCCGGGAACTGTGCTATTTGATTTAGAAAGAATTGGGGCAATTGAGAGAACTTCTAACGGGGTAAAACTGATTGCCAAAGCTTACGTTCCGCGCGGAAACCCGCAGGAGGGCTTTAGAATGTTGGCAAGCGATACAGAAGATCTAATCGAAGCGGTCACTACCAATATCTATTCTGAAGCTCCGGAATTACCGAATTATCATGCTAAAGCGGTCTACGATAACGTCTCGCCGGAAGATGCCAAAAAGATCCGTGACTGGTTTTTTAAGCACTGCTCCAATTTCCACCAGAAGGTGATGCGGCATTTATCTAAATTTGATCTGGATATGAATCCAAATCCGAATAAAAAGGGCGGTGTGCGGGTGGCTTTGGGGATGTTTAGCAGGATTCATCAGGGGGAAGAGTAGGTCAACAGGGCTCTGGGCCAATTTAGTTGGTTTCAGATTGCAGTCCATTCTAATTAGATTGATTCAATAATTTGCAAGGCATTGCTCACTTTCACTACGAAAATCTCGTAGAAACAGACTCGAACACGGAATGAAATATCAGCTTCTATCGAGTAGCTGCCGAATTTACATACTGAGAGCTATGTTTGGGAGGGCCTACATGAATCACGCGAAGGATTTGGTTATTTTGGTTTTAGCCGGGATGGTTGTTTTTCTTTTAATTGGCGCCCCGGGATTAGAAAAAGCTTCGTTTATTTCACCCCGAGATTTTTTGGGCTCGGTTGAGGAGGATAATGAGATTCGGCTTTTGTTTCAGCAGGTCAAGGATTTTAGCGAGATGGGGGCGAAGAACGTCACGGGAAAGGTTAAGTACGAGCCCACGGGTGAGGTATTCAATAATAGAGAGGAGATTTTAAAGGCACTGCCGGCGAAGAAAGAGAGGTTAGTGACACTATTGATGGAGAGGGAGGGGTATTAGGGGGGCTACTAAACTTCTACTGATTGGGTCGCCTCTCCTAAATTTCTTGCGGTTCAAATAGCTAAATTCTAATTTCGATAATCTTTTTCTGAGTAATAAAAAAATTCCGGAAGGGCCTTCGGTTTGCAACCGGAAGTGCCGTGATTCCTAAGCGAGAAGGGCTACTCAAAGAAGGCGGCTTGGGCAAAAAGTTGTGCGATTTTTTTGGGGGTTAATTCGCGATTTGTCCCGGCATTCAGAAGTACCCTACTAGTACTGTCCGCGATCCCGTCCAAAAAGGAGTAGAGGCCACTATTGGCCCATGCGCTAAACGGATGCTCAGCTTGTAGGGCAAGCAAATTGATAAACTCGATTAAAGCATCCTTGGTATTAACTAAATCTGCTGAATCTAATAGTTTTTTTGCTCCCTTAATATCGAGATCCGCTCCTGAGGTCCGGAAATTTGCAGGAGATTTATCCCAAGTTGAGCGATCAAGCGATGTATGAATAGAATTAAATAATTCACTCCACTGCTCCGGACTTTGGCAGTCGGAGCACATGTCGGAGTTTTTAAGCTGTTCTGCAAATCGAGAGAGAAAAGTTGTCAAATTTATTACGGGAACTGGTTCTCTCTCTTCAATCTCCTCAACTAACCTACGTAAAGCTCCCACAAACTCTCCGGGTGTGGTAATTTGAGTCATCTCTTCACTCCATTCAGAAGTACCTGGAAAAACCAGCTCTTCCTCCCCTCCCCCTTGGCGTAGCACTAAGGTTTCAACTAAACCTAGAATCTCAGCATCACAGATTCCTCGCTCGACAAGGGTTGTCAAAAACCATCTGACTGGGCGCGGGTCCTTTCCTTGAGTAATACCATCAATCGCTACAAAAGTCGCAAAAAGTTTTAAATCCTTAATTTCTGTAAGTAGATTCTTAAGACGATTTTGATCAACCTCTTTTCCGCTCTCGATTCGCTTCCAAATCGCAATAGGCTCATCGTGGTACTGCACCATCTTAAGAAGATCTTTGTCATTTACAAATCTCTCAAGAAAGGCTCTAGCCAAAGAGGCATGGCTATTTGGCGATGTAATAGCCACTCCAGGCTGCGCCTCGCTCTTAAATGTATCGTGCGTATGAATCAATACTTTTAATTTAGAGATCTCGCTTCTCTCGATCAAATGTTCACAGGCGTCTAAATTGCGCTCTAGTTCCTGAATGTGTGCGGCTACGGTTCCTTCCGGATGACCAGGGCGGACCTCCCCCCAAGACAAGTTAGATTGATAGCGTGGATCTAGCATGATCTCTCTCAGCACCCTATCGTAGTCGGCACTCAGCAATCCATCTCTCATCAACCGATTCCTACCTCATACCTTCTCGAGCCGCTCAGTTCTAGTGTATACCATCTGGTGAGGTATACAACGACTTGGACTCTTGGAATACCCCGCTTGGATTGGTGATTCCAACACGGACCGATGGGGATCCTTGGTGTCCAAGTCCATTTCTCGCCAAAATTGCTTGTAGTTCATCTAGTATCTCCTGTGGACATTCACTCCATGGAATTGCCTTTATATTTGGAGTACCAGCCATCCCTTGATTAGTTGCCCACTTAATAATGGCTAGACCTCGATTATTCATTGTCACGAGAGTTCCATCTGGCATTTTAATGACTGTGATTTCTGGTAGTTCTGAGATAGAGAGTTTTCCGTTATTTAGTGCTTTCGCTACATCAGTCAGCCTGACCCTCGATCCAGGATTAAATAAATCTGGCCTATTAAGACGCTTCGAAAACTCTTCCGAGAATTTAATATTCACTGAAGTTTGCGAGTATCGACAATCTTTGCAAAGTACTTTCTCTAAAGCTTTGGCAGCTTGTGTACCCTGGCTCGGCGCGCCAGGGGCCTCTCCAAGTGTTTTAACGAGGTCGTCAGCAGCCCCACTCAGCGGTCCCGTAATCACCGGCTCAGCAGCACGGAAAGTTCCTACCCCTCTTGCTGTAGCGATACATGGAGTTGCCAATTCCTTGGCGATGATAGCTTCCATGTAAACACTTAATAGGAATTGGATTGCGAGATCTGTGATCCACTGCTCATTGCCCTCAACCCACTGCCCTGTTCTAAATCCAGTCGTTGCACGCATAAAGTGCAAGTCATTCGAAAGGTCATGAGTACCAAGTTCAATAAACATCCAGTCCCACGAAGATAGAGGGCAGCTTCCCAGAGTCCGCGGACCAGGCGGGTCAAGATATGGTGTCAGATCGCCATCAAGCCAGTAGGCATCCTCAAATCCAAATTGATTACTCTCTGGAACGTGAATTTCCCACTCAGGATTGTTAACTATAATTTGGAAATCATTTGGGCCTTTAGGCTCCCGATCTATAAATACTCCCTGAAGCCCACTTGGATCCCATAGATTAACGTTATCCACTCCAGAATATTGATAGCGCTGGCTAATTGTTTCTGGTGTTACAATTGGATCTGCTTGAGAATAGAGCCCAGTACTTGGGTCATAGTATCTTGCCCGGCCGTAGTAAACATCCGCATCATCAATCCAAGGCATCCCATGAAACCCGAGATTTTGCTCAGCCGGGGAACCAGATTGAGTCGAACCGCCAGTGTGTACAGTGCGCGTTCCATCGTAGTCATAGGAATACGATTCCTGGGTGCCATTTCCGAACGTTTGAGACGGCGATTGTGAGACCCAAGTACTATACTTATCGTTAAACCCTGCTCCACTCTGCTTAAAATAGGCTAAGAGCTCATTAATTTGGTACGGGTACCAAACATTAAATCCGGTTAATCCAGAGATGTCTTCGGTGCTTACGATTGTCTGTCCGGCCCAGCGCTTTAGCTCGGTGCCGTTTGAATTGGTAACTGTAGAAAGTCGCCCCTGCGGATCGTAAGTAAAGCTGGCGAGTGTTGTGTTATTGGAGTCTCCTATCTCCGTTAATTGGCCAAAAGGGTTGTAAACAAAATTCTTGACACCGTTAGCAACAATATTTCCATCAGTGTCATATTCAATTAAATTTCCTGCGATTGAACTGTATCGGCCTTTCTTTTCGTCAACCACAAAATTCTTGGTTGAGGCAACTCCATTTTCAGTTACAGTGACTTTATTTCTTAACCAAAGATTCTTAGGATCATATTGATATTCAGTTTTACGTTTGGACTGTATATTTTGATAGCTGTTGTTAAATTGTGTTAATGAATTTACGCCATCCTTACGCCCTGCAAGACGATCGAACGAATCATAGAGGTATGCACTACCCACGCCCAACGGATCCCCAACGGCGCGCTTTAATTTTGTTATCCGGAACAATGGATCGCGCGTAATTTCAGCTTTATCGAGAATGGACCCGCCTGAATTTGTTGTCGTATGATCCTTTAATAAGCCATAGGTGTCATAATTAATTTGCGTTAACATTCCACCCGCCTCAATACTCCTTGGGGTACGTCCGTTCGGAGCATAATCGAATGATGCCACCGGGAATGTAACTCCGGAAGCGTTGACATTTATCCCTGTGACTAAGTCCGAGTCCGGGTCGTAGTCCCTAGCCCAGGTAATCCCATTATCAATGTCAGAAATTGAATGCACCTTTGAAAAGTCGAATATCCCTGAGGAATTGAGGCGATTTATCTCAAATCTTCGTGCGCCAATCCCGGGAATTGTGACCTTCTCTGCTCGTACTTCATTGTAATCGCCAAACTCATATTCTAATTGAGTGTTACCCTGAACCTTCCGAAAGACTCGATCGAGTCCATCCCTGAAGATCTCCTGAGATATGGCTGTGCCACCTTTCTGAGCTGTAACTTTATAAGTCCGACCGACACTGTCATAAAAAAGCTCCTTGGTAACTAGAGCTGAGTTAATTTTTTTCAGTCGGAAGGCACCATCAAATACTTGCGTTATTGCTGTACCATCAGGAAGCTTAAGATTCTCCAATCCAGCAACCCCATGGGTTGTGACAGTAAGTCTACCGGCTTCATCGGTAACTCCTACGTGAACTTTGTGAGTAACTGGACTTAACACTCGAGTCGCCGTTGAGAGCACATTTCCCATCGTTCGCACGCCAGGGCCAGCCGGCGACGCACTTGTGGCCAAGCCCGCGAGTCGTAGCCACCAACCGAAGCCATCAATTCCAACCGACTGCTCAAGCTTTGTCCCATCCGGCCGGATCACAGCTCCAACATTACCGATTGTGTCGTAAAAGTACTGTGTAGTGATCGGCGCGGCTGATGCACTTTCGCCCAGAAGAGAGCTCGACTTGACCAAGCCAGCAGGGTTGTATGCGTACTCTGTATACCTTATCTTTCCTGGCTCACTCTCTAAACCAACTCGA
>CAZJXY010000046.1:0-13748 GCA_964549925.1 uncultured Bdellovibrionales bacterium
CTGCCTATTTTGTTCAAAGTCGAGGGAAAGACATTGACTTTAGTGAGAGTAATCTCTGTCGTTCGATCTTTCACTGTACTCTTTATCAGGGAGAGAAACTTAGCTTTAAAGGAGCTTATGTTAAAGACTGGGTAATCGGAGATTTCGGATTTTCATTATACAAACCGGTCCAAACAAAGCCGCAGGATGGCGAGCAACCTAAAAAGCCGCAGACGCCAGAGCAGAGGCTTCAGGCCCTGTTGAAGGAAGCAAAGAACACCGATCCGGGTGCCGGAGAATTTAGCAAGGAGATCAAAAAGAGCGATGAGGCAGCACTCTTCCGTGGTGTGCCAGGATCAAACATTAAGCTTTATCAAGAGGCGATGAAAGAGCTGGATGCACTAGTCGGTCTAAAACGAATTAAAGATGTACTGCATGAACTTGGAAATTTCCTAATGGTAAATGAATGGAGAAGAGAACAGGGATTAAAGCCGCTTGAGAGAAATCTACACTTTGTCTTCACAGGAAATCCTGGGACCGGTAAGACAACCATCGCCAGAATTCTAGCGAAGATCTTTGCTGGTGTCGGGTATCTTCCCTCCGATCAAGTAGTAGAAACGGATCGTTCCGGTTTAGTGGCCGGCTTTGTCGGACAAACTGAGGAGAAGGCTTCGAAACTAATCGATGGTTCAATGGGTAGAGTGCTCTTTATTGATGAAGCGTATCAGCTCGCCTCGGCTCCAGGCTCTAACGACTACGGTGACGAAGCGATTGCGATATTGCTGAAACGGATGGAGGATAATCGCGGCAAATTCGTGGTGGTCGTAGCCGGATATCCCGGTCCGATGAAGAAGTTTATTGAATCTAATCCTGGATTGATGTCACGCTTTACCGAATACATTCACTTTGATGATTATGATACGGCAGAACTAACCGAAATTGGTAAACGTATGTACTCAAAGTTTGAGTATAAGCATACACCAGAGTTTCTCGGTGCGACCAATGCCATGTTTTATATGCGCAAAGCGCTTACTGGCAAAGACTTCGGTAACGGTCGCGATGTAAGAAATATCTTCGAGAAATCCACGGCTATGCAGAGCACCCGCTTAGCCAAGAATAACGGATCGTCTCGCGAGGCATTAACCAAGATGCAAATTGTGGATTTGCCGACCGAGCAATACCTAGGACTAGAATCTAATATGATCCCGTGGAAGGACGTCCGTTGGAAAGATAAAAATGGCAAGGAGTATGACATTCATACTTTCCCGGTGGACTCGAATTATCCTGAGCTGACGGATGAGTCAAAGGCTATCTTGAACAATCTAGTTGGAGCTAAGTCCTTAGAGCTCGAACAGGCGTTCGAAGAGCTCACTTAGGCTGAGCGGCCTAGAGGTACTAATTTAAAAACTTCTAGCTTAAATAGTATTACTATTATACACTAAAGCAATATTAAGGTTGCATAAAGGGTCGGTAAAGGTTTCTAAGCGGTCCATGTCCGGACCGAGCTTTGGCGCAAAATTAAGAGAGATTTGAGGCAGTTAGATGATAAGGCAAGGCCGTGATTCGAGCCGCTCTCGAGGCAGACCAGCAGCAGGGCAGAGCTATGCCACCGATGAGCTCGATCGCGAACTTTCTAGGGCTTCATTTCAGCCCGATCAATCCGAGCTAACTGAACTTGCGCAAGCCGCGGCTAATTTGGATGACCGCGACGGTGCGGAGCAAGAGAGTTCCGGCAGTGGTACAGCAAGAAGAGTTTTGATCGGAGTGGGTGGAACGGTTTTGGGAGCTGGGATCGGTACAGCTTTAGCGACTGGAGCGATTCTCACCGCGCCGGTCACGCTACCGATTGCGATTGCCGCTGGAGCCGGTACCGCCCTAGTCACGTGGCTTGGCGGTGCGGCGCTTTCACGATCCGGTAGTAATGAGGAGCCAAGTGCAGGGGTCCCGCGGAGAGCAGAGGAGAAAGCCAGGGCCGCAATTCAGGGAACCCAAGAGTGGCAATTACGTTTTCGAGAATTAAGTGAGCAAGTTTTCAACCGGAAACTTAGAGAACGGCTGGGGATGATTTCACAACTTGTTGAAGAGATCTCGGTAAATCTTCAAAAAGAACCAGACGATTTACGCTCCGAACCAATATTGGTCTCTCGATTGGAGAGAGTCGAGAGACACCTTCAAGATTACATAACTGCTGATGTTGATCACTTGAGTGACCAAAGGTCGAGGCGAATTCGCCTCGAGACAGAGGAGAAATTCGAACTTGTTCAGCTTTGGCTTGAAGAGGTCAAACAGCGCATGTTTGACAACAACGAGTTTTCACTACGGCTCGGTAATAGAACTTTCGAGGCAATCTTTAATGAGGGTGCGGCCAGCAGTGGAGATTCAGTCCCAAAACAAACGGAGGAGACTTAATTTTACTTGGAGGAGTTTATGACACCATTCTCACCGGAAAACATGCAGCGATTTGGTAAGTGGATGCAGGGAGCCGGAAAGGGGCTCGGTACGGCGCGGGACTTTGCCCGCGATGTAAAGGAAAAGGTTACACCGCACGTCGAGCGGGGAGTGGAGAAACTTGATAAAGCATTTTTCGGAGACAAGCAGAGTGGAAGAGAGGGATTAGTAGATCAATTAAAAACTTTGGGAGAACGGCTGAAAGGTGGATATCAGACGGAAGGGGTTACGAATTCGCACCCCGCATTTGAACTAAAAACATCAAAGCACCCAAACTTAAGTGATGCGGAGTACACCGTATTTGACGCGGTCGTGACGATTAGCACCGAAAAGAAAACCGATGAATCACGAGCCACTAAGGGGCAAGGACCAGCGATTAAGCCAGGTGAGATAGGGGCGTTTACCGGACAAGAAGAAGGAGTAGTAACAAGGGCCATCTTTAAACTTGAATCAATGGGGCTTATCACACCCAAGACGGTAAAGAGCGAAGCCGCGTCCTTGCCGATTATCGCGACCATAAAACTTACAACCGTAGGGCAGACCGTCTTTGATCGTTGCAATCAAGAGCCAAAGGTTAAGGAAGTGTAGGATGTTGCAGGGCGCAGCCACCACCAGAACGCCGTCCGGTCCCGCATTTACGCGATACGTAAATGCACGTCGGGAACCGATCTCGGTGCCAACGCCCGTGAAGCTTGAGGAAAAGACAGAACAAGTCTTTGGAATAGATCTCCCACTCTCAGTGGCCCGTTCAGAGCGCGAGATGGTTGCTCTAAAAGAAAAGATGGTCAAGATTGCACGAATCTTCTCTCAAAATTACTCGGTTGAAGTTCTTCCGTCACCTAACGGCACTTGGAGCATCGAAGTAGATCCGGACGCTTCGCGCTACGGCAGGGAGTATGTAACAGGAGGAAGAAACACGCTTCAGGATATCCCCGAGGATAAGTTTAAGGCAAAAAAAATATTCTATGACGCACGCGCGTTAATTGGAGCTTCCGAAGAGGAAATTCTAATTAAACTTCGTCACCAGGTTGGGAGAATTCAACAATGTGACATCCGAAACTACTTTGAAGGTCAGAGGCTTGCCAAAGCCGAGGGCGCCCTTCCTTCCTCGTGGCTCTCATTACATAACGCGTTGGATGAGTGTTGGGTTGACACACGCGAGACATTAACCTCTGACGAATCTCGCGCGAAAATCGCTAAACTACATCAAACATCGCTATATGACGCTCAACGCAGAGTGTTAGATGAGCCGCTCACCCGACAGTTTACCGAGAATCTTCGATACTACTGGATTCACGGCAAGATCATGCCCGAAATCAAAAGCAAAGCGGTGATCGAGGCATTTCAAAAGTTGAAAAGCGACATCGATAAGTACTTCTATTCCAAGACGCATGCAGAAGCCTTTTCGGTGTTAAAAAACACTATCTGGCCCGCTTTTAAGCTACTTGAAAAGGAAGCTCGGCATGAAGAAGGATTACGTGAAGCGGCGAGGAAGGTAAGTGGAATTACCTTGGGTGCGACGAAAGACGGGGTGTCAGGGAAAGATGATCTTCTTGCACTTTGGGATAATGATGAGGTCCTAAAACTAAATGCGCAGAATGAAAAGCGCCGACGCGAGATACTATTCGTCAATACCAAGGAGCAGAGTAAGGAAAGGGCAAGGCTTAATGTACTCAGAGACGGTTCAAATCCCACAAAGTCCGGTCCAGCTGAAGACTCCGGCAAAGCAGAGGTAGAAGATAAAGAGGAGAAGAAGCCAGGACGATTCAAACGCGCATGGCATAGGATTAAACGCTTCTTCGGAGCAAAGCCAAAGCAGGAGGAAGAAGCGATAGGTTCAGCTGAGAAGGAAGTTAGTGCGCCGGTTCAGAACGAGCAGCCGGCGGCTGAGTCCCAAAAGAAAAATGATCTAACCGAGCCGGCGAAGACAGCAGTCGAAACTCAGCCTAACCAAGCAGGTCAAACTTCCAAAGTTGAATCTGTGCCTGTACGTGCTACTGCCACGCCGGCTGACCCGGCTTCTGAAGCTAAAGTTATCTCGCCTCAGGTCTCCCCAGTTGTATCTCCGCCAGTAACTCAGGAGCAGCCAGCGCTAGATTCATCCGAAGCGGCGAAGAATCTGGCACAGGCTAACAGTACTTTGAAGGCGGCCTCTCAACCAGTGCAGGCGACAATACCGAATCAACCGACGTCGATGCCGAATTCTATTGAGGGAGTAGATGTGACTAACCATGTTTCCCCTCCTTCAGGGCCTGATCCTAAGGATCTCCTAGCTGAAGAGCTCTCGAAGCAGATCGAGGATGCAGCTAGGAAGATTGAGATAGATAAGTTGAAACGTTCGCCGGTCGTTGCCGATATCGATCTTAAAATACTTTCCGCTGAATCGAGTAAGGCAATCCGAGAGTATCTCCAGACAGTGTCCCCGGAAATTCAGTCAGAGATTGAACAGCAAGCCGCTCAGAAATTGGAACTGAAGCAGGCGCGAGCTTTACTGTTTGAAATGCCCGCTCATATGCAAGTTGATGCGCGCACAGTAGCTGACGACGGTGGGGCAACTTTTGGCTTTACCTCACAGCCGAGCTGGGGGGCGGTACGAACGGTTCAGGAGAATATTCAGCGCTTCATTACGGACTTCGAAGCACAGGAAGAGACGAGAAGAGTGGAAAAAATTCGAATTGAGCAAGCACAGCTCGCTGAAGCATTAAGACAAGAACGCGAAAGACGGGACATGAGGCAAAAGGGGTTTAGTGAATCTGAAGCCGAACTGTACAAAAAGTTTATCAATTTTGAGTTTGAAATGCGGGGGCGCATCCAGACCTTTATGACACAACTTGCTCCGCAACTTCCAAAAGAGCAGAGTTTCACCTTTGATGGTGCTCATTACACCGGGAGTCGGCTCAATAAGAAAGCGATCGCACACTATGCTCCGATAGGAGATATGCGAGTCTATTCGAGAAGAAAAGCGGTCGAAGGTGAGGATCCAAAACTACTCGTTGAACTTCTGATCGATAATTCCGGTTCAATGGAGCAACCGCCAACGAAGTTGGAAAACGCCATAAAGACGGCGGTTTTTTTCGGGCGAGTGCTACGAAACTTTGGGATCCCATTCTCGATTAAACTCTTCGCCCGAGGGGTGGAACCGATAAAAGGAATCGAGCAAGATTACGATCGGCCCGATCTACGCATTAAATACAACTTAATTACCAAGCTCAACGCAAAAGGCGGTGGAACAGATATGCATTCCCCACTGCAGCAGGCGCATGCCGAAATTTCGCTTATAAAGCGCAGAGACCCGAGCATGATCGCAGCTGTGTTTGTGATCTCCGATAGTGGTGCCAACGAGGGGATCCAGGGTCAACCCCTGAAAGATTTCATCGACGGCATGAGACATGACTGCACCGTAACAAATTTCATCTTGACCAAGGAACCGAAAGAGGTAGCCGAGGCGAAGAGTTATTTCGGACCTCAAAACGTAGTAGCTCCGGACTCATTCGAAGAGCTTCCCGATGAAGCGATTCGAGTTTTGCGGCGCACTATGGAACGAGCATTCCGGGCTCAAGGTGGCTTTAAGAGGTAATAGATATGGTAAGAACAGCAGCGGCGGTAAAAGCTGACACACTAGCAAAAGATCAAATAGGTCGGGAGATTCCCCTACTGAAAGTATCGGTGCAACCCACAGAGTTCTTTCAGCAAGGAGAAGACACCGTACAGAGAATTCTTCCACTCGGAAGATACCTGCTGGCGGAGACAAAGAGCGCTGACGGCATAAGGATGAAAATTTATGATCAGACTGGGAACGAAGTTAAAAGTGCAGTCGCCGTACCGGGGAGTGAAATCAGCCTAAGCGATATCGTCAAGGCATGTAACGAGATTCAGCAGGGTGGAAAACTGAGTTTGAACTCAGGCGACCGCTTGGCCTCGGTAGATATAGGCCGGGTAGCTCAGCGACTTGGGCTGAGCGCAAATGATACTCGCGCACTCGCCGCAAGTTTGAAGGAGTTTATCGAAAAGACCCAGAGATCCATGGGCGCATCCGGGCTAAATGGCGATGCTATACCTACTGACTGGTTGGCGAGACAAAATTTTCGCTTCCGTCCGGAGTATAGATATAGCTTCGATCAGGCTAATAAAACTCTAATCTGCCAAAGTGGCGGCTATATCCGCGTGGTTAATTTAGGAGATGGTAAGGGCGCTTATTCTCAGCCTTCGCGCTGGGCAGTTGAGGACATCGCCGATGGCACTCCGACAAGCGCACAAATCTTAAAGCAACTCCCCTCACTGCGACAGTTGGGAAAGGTTGACGGACTGATACCGCTAAACGACCAGTTTGGCTATTCATTCGAGAATGGACTGCTGAAGGTAAAAAATACTCAGACCGGACAGCTGGTGTTCTCGGATGCCGCTAATGCGATTCGTGTAGATAGTAAAAACCCAACTACGATTCATTTTGTGAATAGGGCAGGTGATTCGCTCTGTACTTTTGATGCTGCCGCCGCCTCGGGATTGACAACAAAGGTATCGCGAGTAGCTTCGCCAATTTCAGGAGTGATCGACAAAGTAGACTTCGATCATAATGGAAACTTTGCGATCTTGCATACCGAAGAGTCTGGAAAGGGTAGGATCATTTTGGCCGATCGTGAGACCTTAGAGCCAATTGGGGAGATACATGATGCGCGATCTGAATTCGCACTAGATGCGGATTCTAATGTAATCTATATCGACTCAGCGGGAAAACTACGACTTGCTCAAACAAATATGGCAGCGTTTGTAGCGGGAGACTTGACCGCTCAAAGGCAAAGAGCAGCAGAGGAGATGGTAAACTTGGTTAGTTCGGTCGAACATTTCACGCTTCCGTCGATCCCGCGGACCACCCAAGCGGCGCCGACATTAGCGAATGGCATAAGGGTGATGGTTGAGAAAACTCAAGAAACGTTGGTTAAAAAGATCTCTCCTTCGATTATGCTGGCTGATTCCCTGACAAAGTTAGCTGAGATCGGAGCTCAAATAGAGCAGGCAAAAAAGAGCGACAAGTTTGCAAATTGTCCGGAGGCTTTTGAGGGCGTAGATCGAATTTTAAGGACACGTATCGATCAGGTAAGAGTAAAAAGCTTGCGCCAGACCCTGAAGGCTTTCAAAGACGAACTTTCCGAAATTGATACACCAACTGAGCTTGTTAGACTTGACTGGAGACATGCTGAGATTCAAAAGCAGCGCAGAGAGATGGTTATCTCAGATCCTGCCGAGCGCAGCCGGGTTGAGACAGAGATGAAAGAAGTCGCTCGTGAGGTCGAATTAAAGCATTCGATACTGAGAACCGAGCTTGCTAAGAAATTATCCACTCAGTTTGAGGAAGTTCAAAAGATCGTGGCAGACGTGCAGACTCTGGGAGAATTGAATGCCGCAGAGGGAGATGCTCAAACTCTATCGTTCCATGCGCTAATTTCGTACGTAAGAGATGTAAAGGAAAAGCAGTGCTGGAGGGAGAAGTATCGAACCTTAATCGGTGACAAGCGAACTCAGATCGAGGAGCAAGTTAGAAGAGAGGCTGAGGTCGAGGTCGGTCGACTTGCAGCGGCGGTGGAGGAGTGTCAAGAAACTGAACTTGAAATCGACCGTGAGATTGCAAAGTTAGGATCGAAAGAGGATCTGATAATATTTAAGCGCACGAATGCGATGATGCTTAAATTCGAGGCGAAACTGCAGGCTCTTCCAGATGATCTTAGAAAGATTGAGGAGACTAGGCTCGAACGAATCTTTACTCGCCGAGAGAAGGATTTCGTAGCGAAGGTACAGATGCAGACTGAAAATAACGGCAAAGTAGTGACTTTTGGCAAAGAGTCGTTTCCGGTGTTTCAAGTCGAGCGGGTAGTTTGGCAGCCTAAGGTTTTACCAGTTCCCGGGACTCAAGCACGTGGAAAATTGGTATTTAGAAGCAATATCGCCGGAGATTTCGAGCCGGAAGCCGAGCTTGTGCCGTTCGATTTAACGAATGCTGAAACTGCTAAAGCGATTGATCAACATAAGGGTGAGGCACAGGCCTATTTCGCGCAGTTAGAGCGAAAAGTTCCAAAGTGGAACGATAGATGGGTAGTCAATGAGTTTGTAAAGAGCAAGCTCGATAAACTCGCTGAGAAGTTTCGGATACAGCTTGAAGAGCAGCCCCATCTCACAATTGTCGAGAGCGAGGCCGGTGCAGGAAAGGACGTAGATCTCGAAATGTTTGCTTACTTTACGAATCGAGAGATAGTGGAGATCCCTTGTAGTTCCGAAACCGATAAAGAGGAGGTCGTTCTAGATTTCTCCTTTGATCCGAAAAAGGGGACAGGGTATGTGCCGTCTAAGTTAATCGAGACACTTTCCCGTCCAGGCGTAATCATTCTCTTTAATGAAATCAATACCCTTCAAGATGGAGTCGCTCATACATTCAATACGCTCTTTGATAGCAAGAGGAAATTGATTCTGAGAGATGGTCGGGAGGTTAAGGCTCATCCAACTACAATTTTTGTTGGCTTGATCAATCCACAAGATTATATCGGTGTGAAGCCCCTGCCGGAGGTGATAAAGAGCCGCTCAAGAGTTATTCGGACAGGCTTTCCGCCTGAGAAGTCGAGTGACAACAAACGCTACACCCCGTTTGAGGCGGAGATAATGAGTAAATATGTGTCCGAGCTAGAAACCCTATCGCAGGCAGACTTTTATAAGCTCTGGGACTATTGCGTTAATGGTGAACACTCTAATGGTGGTGACAAGCTTGCTACCAGGGAACGCAGCGACAAGGTGATGCAACTCCACGAAATAGTGAAGATCTCTAATATGCTCAGAGAGGGATATCAGCAGTACCGTCGTGGTAACAGTACCGAGGTAATCTCTTACTGCGTGGGACTGAGAGACACGATTGGCGCAACTACCGAGCTTAAGCGAGCAGGAAATGCCAAGGCAGCGCTTAAAGAGATTGTGCTAGGTAAGATCGGTGACCGAGCGGAGCGAGAGTCAGTGGAGCGATTGATTGGCAAGTAAGAGTTAAGAATTGATATGGATACTAAATTAGATACTGTAAGTCAGCCGATTGCTCTGGGAGCTTCAGAGATTGATCGCTGCTTAACCGAAGAAAGGCTCTATGCTCAGACGGATCCTAGTAAAATAATTGAGACGATCAGGGAGCGGTTGGATACTTCGCTAGCGACGCCTACTTCGAATGTCATCCAAGATTATAAAGTTGACCTGGATGCCGACAAATGGCCGGAGGGAAGGAGACCGTGGGAACATCCTGTTGTTCAAGCGTTGTACGGATACCCTGGAAAACTTGCGGATCTTGAACAACAGCGCTTGCGATTGCAATCTGGCTCAGGTGGTATCGTGAAAGTAAGCGAGATCGATCAAACCGAAGAAAGATTACTGCAAGCGCTTCGCGCCGGAAATTCCCGTTCAGTTATCGTCTCCAAAGATGATTCAACTATCCGAGTTATTCGGAATGTCCTGCTTGATGCTCTTTCCGCTGGTAAATCCGTCCTGGTGATCTCGAACAATTCCAAAAGTCTGGAAGAAACCAGAAGCGCCATGCAAAAAATCGGCCTTGGGGATTTGGTACTAAACGTCAGCCAAGGCATCGATTATAAGGAGGTATTGGCTGATTTAAGCAATGTGGCTCAGTTGGGTCGACCTGTGCAGAGCCCTGAATTAATCGAGACGAGAAGGGTCAGAGAGAGTGCCCAGAAGAAATTGGATAGTCATGTAAAGCTACTGACGGAGGCGATCGGGGACACTGGGTTTTCAGCCTATGAGGCGATTTCTAGTTTGATTTCTCTTAGTGAGCAAGGCCAGGTGCAATCTCCATTTGAATTCTCTAAAATGCGTGGCTGGGATAGAGCAAAATACGAATCGGCGCTTAATCTCTGTCGAACGCTGCAGCAGTTTGTGGAGGAACATGGACTTCCACGACTTAATCCTTTCTTTGGCGCAAGAATCGACTCTTCGGATCCGAGTGCTCAAGATCAGGTTAGGGGTAAACTTGAAAGTTTGATAAAAAACGGCAAGAGTTTAGATCAGAAGTTAAGCGCGCTCTTTGGAGCACTACGATTAACGGCGGACCTACCGGAACAAGAACTTCTCGCAACTATTCGGGCAGTGATCAAAATCGACGATTTTTTTTCAGGAGACGGTGCGCTGCTGAAGGAGGTTGATTTTAAGAATTCCAAATGGAAGTTAGTGGCCGGTGATATCGAGCAGGTATACGCCTCTGCCAAAAGATGTATCGATATTCGGAATGAATATAAGCAACTGTTCAAACCGAGTGCTTGGAATCTAGACAGTGATCGACTTCAAGCTATTCGCGATGTGCTTGATTCTGATGGACGCAAGGGCTGGTTTACTCACACCTTTAGTGGAGAGCTGGGGAAAGCACAACGCGAGTTCTGGTCGCTTTTTCGCTCTGAGGAGTTAATACCGACTGAACTTGAGCAACAGCTAAAAGTGCTCGATCTTTTGCTTGAGGCCCAATCTCATCGACGGCTGGTAAAGGAGTTTTCACCAATCTGGAACGAGCTTTTAGGAAGAAACTTAAATCCAACAGACAGTGAGAAGTTATCGGATTGGGCCAAAGCTAGGGCGGTGGGAAGGTTTGTATCAGGATTGGTTTCGACACTATCGTCCTCGCAACAATTTGAGTGGATCGGCACATTAGTAAAGTCGCCTCTTAACGTTCACCGTTACTCGGATGAGATAAGAGAGCTAGAGAAATGCTTGAGTGAGTTCATCGACTCCAGGGAGAGACTAGTTGCGACTCTCAAACTTGATCAGAAACAATTATCGAATAAGCTCAGCCACCGAAGTTTTGCGGAGGAGTGCGACCTATACGAAGCCTGGTATCATAACTTGGATCAGTTGAAAGCATTGATGAAGTTCAATGATCTGCGTCGTGCCGCAAGTTCGGCATCCCAGGATTTCATCGTCGATCACATCGAGCAGGCTGAGAGAGCCGAACTGTCGTTGCCGACGGCCTTTCAATTGAGTTGGTTCTCCGGATTGGTTTCGGATTTTATCTCCTTTCGACCATTGGCAGCAGGCTTCAGTCGGCAACTATCCGAGGAAGCGATTGCGACTATTACTGAGGCCGATCGGAAACTAATGCGAAACAGTAACGTTGATATAGCTACCAGACATTGGGATGACTTGCCTGAGAAGTTGGTACTCAAAGGGGGATCGATAGAGGAGCTTATTGCTGCATCAGCCGATAGTTTGTACAGACTAAAACCAATTGTGGTTTGCTCTCCGCAGGATGTAGTCCGAAAGATTAGCTCTGGCTCAAAGCCGTTCGATTTAGTCATTATCGATCAGGCCGATCAGCTTGATTCGGTGCCGGCTATAAGTGCAATCACGCGAGGTACTCAGACGATGTTGCTCAGCCAAGCAAACAGTGGGACGGCAGTCGGTGGTAGCATCTTCGACCTTGCACAGAGCGCCGGGTTTCCGATGCTCACAATAGAGCAAGGTAAAAAGACAGAGTATTCAGTAAATCGTCGGGCAGGAAGGGAAACATATGATCCATTTCTTGTATCGGTTAAACGAGAACTGGAAAAGAGAGGGTATCAAGTCGATGCAGGTATTGGTCCGAAAGGAGGAATTTTAGATCTCGCCGTTGTTCACCCAATTGATCCAAATCGCTATATCCTTGCGCTTCTGAGTGATGGGCCTAATTATCAGAGCCAACACTCTTCAAGCGGGCGTGATCTCAACCAGCCTAAATTGTTGATGCAGCAGGGGTGGAATTTGCATCGATTGTGGGTTCTAGATTGGTTAAAGAATCCGAAACTCGAAATTGAAATGATTGAGAGCGCAATTAAACGAGCAATAGTTAAGGAGAATACTACCTTTAGAGGGAAGAGAAATCGGGGAGCAGAAGTTGATCCGATTATTGCAATCGAACGTGAGAGTCCAACTAATAATCCGATAGATAATTCGGCACCAATCGAATTTGACTCCCCGATTGGTTCGGTTCATGGTGGATTGAGAGTATATTTCTCCGATTTTCATGACCAGACAAAGTGGAAGGAAGGCTTAGTTCGACTGCTTTCAACCGAAGGCCCGTTGAAGGCAGAGGCCTTGGCTAAGCGGATCTTGGAGGAAAATGGCACAAAGAATATGACTAGGGAGATGATAGCTACCCTAAGAGAAGCGATTACCGGGTTAGAAGAAGCTGGAAAAATTCATGTTAGCGGGGGGGTATTTGAAGTTGCCGGTGAGTCTATAAATCGAGCGACTTCTCCATAGCCTAACTCTCGATTTTTCCTGGGCAAAAGGATAAAATTCCTGTGATGCAGTCCGGTGTGATAAAGGAATAACACTTATAGATTTAAATCTCCTGGGGAGTCTTATGAAAGGATTATCTAAAATAATTCTATTTAGCTTAACGGTTCTCCTTACGGGCGTAGCGCACTCGGAGCAGATTTTGTCTTGTGAGAAGTGTGGGTGCAAAAGCCATCAGTCCTCCAAGGCAAGCGTCGATAGCGAGAAGGAATCATCGCGAGCTATGCTGGCTACGAGAAAAAAGATTCAGGGCGAGAATACAAAACTAGGTCACACGCGAGTGCGGCACGGTCGCACAGCAATGGCTCGTGAGAGAGTTGGGGTTTTCCACGAATAATTATCAAACGGCGTCTTCATCTCAGCCACAGATCTCGAAAATATCCGGGCTAGAATTATTACTCTGTTTTAGCTCGTCGCCTTAAGGGGGAACAAGCATAAATTCTTAAAGCTCGGTGCCCGGTTGAACCGACGGTAGAGGTATAGAAATCGAAGCTGTTTTCGATCTCGCAGCAGTGTAGCAAACGGTGGCGTCACTTTAGAAAGTTTGAAGGGGTTACAGAGGAATACTATGAGAAATCTAAAAATCGTCATGGCTGCTTTTGTCTTTGTTTACACGCCGCTTACCTTTGCCGACGATTATCTGCTCGGAGATTGGGGCGGAGCTCGCTCAAAGTTGGAAGAGAACGGGGTCGCAGTTGAGGCGATTGTGACCGCTGATATGCTTTGGAACGTAGAAGGAGGAATTGAACGAGATGACGCATTTCTGCAAAATTACGATCTCACATTTACCGTTGATAGCGCTAAAGCGGGACTTTGGGAAAACGGCACGTTCTTTGTTTATTTGCTCGGAAATAGCGGGAGTGACCCCACAGCGATAGTTGGAGATGCCCAAGCTTCTGACAATATAGAGGCCTATAGCACATTCAAACTGTACGAGATCTGGTATGAGCATCAATTTTTTGAGAATAGCCTCGCACTCTTGCTTGGACTTCATGACTATAACTCTGAATTCACAAGCA
>CAZJXY010000047.1:0-13745 GCA_964549925.1 uncultured Bdellovibrionales bacterium
ACTGCTGTTTAGACCCATTAAATGCTCAGGCAGAGGGTCTGTTGAATGAGTAACATACCTTCCGGTCCTGATTTCAGCCGCGGCAACAAACTTCGTAACCTCTTGATGCAAAGTCCCTGCAAATTCCCGTAAATTACCAAGTTGTTCTGGTGTTACTTGATCTAAGGGGACATCTTTGAGATCGCGAAAAGCCTTCTCTACACCAGCAGCAGCGATACGAGCGTCGATTGCTCTCTGGCCAGCGTAATCTTCGAGATCAGTTTTTGGGACTCTAGTGACATGAACTTCAGATTGTAAGCTCGGCATTGAAATACACTCCACAAATCAAAACATCTAGACGCATTCTAGGTTTAAGCCAAATCTTAGTCAAATGGGATCTTGTCCCCGGTTTAACCTTAAGAGTGAGTTGAACTTACCCGAGGTAGATTGGCGCTTGAAATGTACTAGTGTCCAATTAAGGGGTAGAGATTCTGAGTAAGACTAATACGGAATAAGAAGGTGGTGTCAGCAATAGACACATCTTCATCCAAACCAAAGAGAATTGATGCGCGGGAATTATGATTATACTCGCAGAATTATTCCTTGTGTCCCGAAGATTGGCTAAGATATTCGTCAAGAATCTGCTCCAGCGAATACACGAATCCTAGTCGATTGTTCCACACTAACTCACTGCGCTTTGCAAAATACGGTAAGCCTTCGTTGACTTTAATCTCTCCTGTTTCTACAGCCAATCTTAGCGATTGAAACTGCTCGGTACCGAGCGCGACTGCGTAGGCGAAACAAGCATAACTCTGATCCAACAAAGGATTGTGTAATTCGAGCCTGGCAGAAAACGGCTCGATTTTTTCGACTAATAAGGATCGCTTTTCACCAAGCTCTAGCTCCTCATCTAGTTCCCGGATCAGAGCCTGAAGCGGATCTATGTCAGACGGTTCAATCGAACCACCGAAGAAAGATAGCGAGCCGCGGCACGTCGGTTCAGGATGCGACGGGTCTTTTTTCTGCAGAAAAAAATTCTGACGGGTTTCATCAGTAATGATTAGAACTACTCCCGGTTCTCTATCACGTACTAAGTCGAGTAAATGGCACCACTCACTCGGTGGTAGAGACTCGCGCTGCAACGCGGACGTAACTGGGTCGTTTCGGGATTGCGGATCCATCTGGCTCCACATTATTAACTTAAAAGTTGTTCAAATCAACCCCTGCTTGTCTTCACTGAGAAATATATACAAGGTGGCTTTAAGTAAGTAAGCTACTTTTCAGAGTCAAAATCTCGAGTTGGACTGACTAAGTCTTTCAATTCTTCAAGAATCTCCTGCCAATCGATGCGCGAACTCTCAGCCGCCAGAGCACTTGTGTTTGGATCGAGAGTAGTGCCGGTACTAAACACCACCTCCTCGATGTATGCGTCCGCACTTACTGCCCCAAATACCCTAGAGTCCAAGGATCTTGGACGGTTATCGCCAAGCACAAAATAAGCATCAGTTGGAATTAGGATCGGGCCAAAATTTTCCGGATAACGATAGTGCAGAGGTTCTTCGATTTCGGCATCGTCTATAAATAGTTTACCAAGCTTAATTTCCAACGTTTCACCAGGAAGTCCAACTACTCGCTTTATATATCTTGCCTCGGGATCCGTTGGACAATCGAAGGTGACTACATCAAACCTATCTATAGGTGTAAATGGTGAAGTTAGAATGCGATCACCATCATGTACGTTTGGCTCCATCGATTTTCCTCTGACTACCGTACAATGAGTCAAAACTAAAGACGCTGCATAGAGAAACATTCCACCTTTGAGACAACTTCCAAGTCTAGACATGAGCGTGGGGTGGTCATTTTCAAATTGCTTGAGACGCGCGCGAAAACGATGAATCGCATATCCTTCGCTAGCACCAAATGAACTCATTTCGAGAGACGGGTCGGGAGCATGAGTCGCTGGAGATTCGCTCGATATCAGAGCTTGATCTCGATTTTGGTCCGAGATACTGGGATGCATCGTCAACTGCAATTTAAACAATTTGAGGATCGAAATGGGTCTTAACGGAAAGAGCTTCGAAAACTTTACATTAACTATTTGTGGCAGCAAAGTATTTTCAGTAGCCTCATAAATTCATTAATTAATCCTACCCTCTTGCGCCACCCGCGAATAAAAACTCTTCTGTTTGGCTCGATTTCCACAGTCCGTCATATCGCACCAACGGCGCTTGCCATTTTTTGATCTATCCAAAAATAGCCAACCACAATCTTCCGCCGCACAAACTTTGAGCCGGGTAAGATCCTCTGTGGTAAATAGCTCCACCGCGTCTAGTATCAAAGTGGCATCGATTATTCGAAGCGGTTCTAAATCCTTCGGCCATTCCAGATAAAGTACAGAATCTTTTGCATATAACTCACGCTGAGGGAGAGTTCTCAACAGTTCATTTAATATCGAGAGTTGGCGCTCAGATAATCTGCCTTTGGAAATTTGCGCGTAAAAAAGGGAAAACAATTTCTCCCTTAATTCAATTAAGGATCTTAGATCCTTCTCGGCTGTATTTTTACTACTCTCCCACCCTTCTCTTAGAGCAGAAATAGTAGCCTTAGAAGTCGCTTTACGTTCAGTGCACCATCGCAAAAAATCCTCCGGGGAATTTAAAAGTTCGAGCACCGGCTGCGGTTTTGAAGCGGAGTATCCTGGTCGCTCATACACTGTATTGGTGAAATTTAGGCTTAAGCGCCCGGCATGGATATCAAATGAGTCATTGGATTTCATGCTGCAAATCGTAGCACAAACTTTTAACCAATAAAAATGCTTTTACTGGTTATGCAAATTGAGCCGTCGGCTCTTAACCTCAACTATGATTTGCAAAGTACTCCCTAAACCCCTGGGCGATATCAGAAGGTAAGGGGCGAGTGATTGTCACATCCGTACCGCGAGAAGTTCTTTGGCTCTTGCTTGCGGTAAATGCGTAATTCCACATCTTATCAGGCACTATGGTTAACGCTCGCGGCACCCTCTCTTCCCCAAGCGTCTCAATGCTTATTTGGTAGTTGTCGCCACAATCTCGGATCAGTCGACAATAGCTCTCACCGACGCCGCCTAGATTTCGCCCATGCAAAGGCTTTTCAGAAATGAACATTTTTCCGGAAAGACGATCAAAGCCAACTTTCGAAAATCCTGCCCCATTGTCAGAGATACGAACAGAATAGGAGGCTGGTTCAGTTAACTGTAAGGAAATCTGGGTCTCAATGCAAACCTCGTCGGGGTTTATCATCCCTAAATCAACAGCTTTATATGCAGCATCGACAGCGTTCGGTAGCGGATGCTGATATGCAAAATCGAAAACATCCGATATAAACCCTCTAAGTTCCGGCTGCATATCCTTAGGCAGATCCAAAATCGCTGCACGCACTTGTTGGGTGATAGCATCAAAATCAGCAATCAGCGGGGCTTTCGAGTGATATTCACCGTGCCTTTTACTATCAGGCGGGACGTAATGTTTTAGCGCAGATGAAACCACGACCAACACCTGCGGCAAGAAAAGTTTCTCTCGTTTAGAAGCTGGTGCCTCCGCTTGAATCCGCAACTCATCCCCGCCTTGCTGTAGGTTCGAGTTAGTAACTTCGTAATTTCGCTCAAAAAACATACTGCTGATATTACCTTCGCGGGAAACTAGACGCCCAACCAGACATGGGTATTCCCATTCCTTACCTAACCCCTAGTACCTTCTGAATTTCTCGATTTTAGCAAACTTTTACGCACAAGCAATATTGACTAGCCTGTAAATTGCGATAGTGTTACTATTGCGGACGATAGTTATAGTCTAAGGAGATTAACTGATGGAACCGAAAATAACCACCCCCTCGTCTGCTCCTGCTGAAGCTGCGCTTGATCATTCAGGTTTCGGATCTAAGCTTCGGGCCATCGGCGCACTAACTTTAAGCGCCATTCCGGCACTCTTTGCTGTAAGCGCCTGCGAACCAGCTCAACAAGCTGATCCCTTTGGCGGGGCTACGGCAAACCGCTTAGACCAAGACCGCAATTCATCTAGGGGCTCGAAATCAATCGAATCAGTAAAAATTACCAATGAAATCGCTGTTTCTGATGGAGGCAGAGTCGCGCCGAATTCAAGCGGTTACTATGGTCACGGATACATTATCGGAAGTCCGATTAACTCCGGAGACACCGGGTTTTGGTTCCCAACGTATGAATTGCATATTAACCAGGGCTACTTTCCGGACGATCTATCCTATATCGGCAGTGACGTTCATCTCTCAATTGATCAAAGGGATCAAGATGCCTTTGAAAACTTCCGTAACGTAGAGCAAGAAAGTCATCAACAGTTTGTCTTTGAGTACATAAGAAAGAACCCGCTAAATCCTGAAATCGAAGACAGCCACCTTTTTCTGCAAAATGTCTACCCACTTGGTGACTTCGTGCAGAATCTAGACGTTCAAACTCTACCCAGCGGAATTAAGGCGGATATGCCTTGGATTGGATCGAGCGGCACAAAAACCAAAGTTGGCCGAATCGTAGATATCGAAAGATATGGACAGCTCGGGGACTTCTGTATCCTTGAGCTAAATATGAGCGGTTTGTCGAATGGCACCGGCGGTGGAGAAAAGTTAGTGCATCTCACAATCGTTGATGAAGATATCGCCGCGTGGTGTGAAAAGGCGATCGCGCTTGGCCGCGATGTTGAGGTCGACGTTGCACAAGACGCATGGGAAGTTTGGGAACCCTCTGATATGATTGTAACCGGTATCAAATTTAAAGACACAGACACAAAGGATATGGTCTTAAAATCAGCCGGTGTGACGGAGCAACAGTACGAACGGATTCGCGAACAGCTCAGTAAAGACCCGGTATTTATTGAAGCCATGAGAAAGCAGTTGAGTGAATCTGGATCAGGGCGGTGAAAATTTCCTCTAAATCAGAAGTATCTTGGCAGCGCGCTTAACTGTATCAGGTAATATCGAAACTAGTGAGTAAACAGATCTCGGGGCCATTCTGCGCTCAGCGCTTCAAGATCTTTTCAACCCTCTTCAATAGTACTTTGCGCTGCACGGTCTTTTCTACGTAGTCATCTGCTCCGATATCAAGCAGCTCAACTTCCTTTTCCGCATCTGAAAGCACCGTCAGTACAAGCACCGGAATCTTTGAATATTTCGGTGAACGCTTCATCTTCTTGACCAGTTCAGCTCCATCCATATTCGGCATCATTAGATCTGTCACCACCAAATCCGGAAGCTCTTTAGCAAGCTGATCAAGTGCTTGTTGGCCATCTCTTGCCGTTACGATATCGTAACTAGATGTCTGGAAAACCATCTGCAAAATTTCTAGCTGATCGGCATCATCCTCTACCACGAGTACAAGCGGCTTGGCCCGAATCTTTCGTCCAACCCCGACGCTAAAGAGCGGTTGATCTCCATCAATTACGTCCGCCCCTCCTGCTCGAAAGAGGGCTTGCGGCGCCGCCTTCTCATTTCTTACTGAATCTGACTCACCGTCAAAAAAATTGTCCGAGACTTGAATCGGCGGATCGAAGCCATCAACCGGACGGCCATTTTGTTGCTTATTGATAACTTTTAGGTAACCATCCGGCATCGTCTTTACTATTCGAAATAGTCCTTCAAGTGTTGCTATCCCAGAAAATGCCTTTTCCACGCCGTCTTGCAGTAAGCTGCGAGTGCCTTTTGAAAAGGCATGGGAGAGTGCTCCAGAGGTATCCTTTGCGCCCAAAAGCTCCTGCAGTTTTTTATCCACAGAGATGATGCTCTGAATTCCAACCCAGCCCTTGTAGCCAGCCTGATTACACTGTGGGCAACCCCTTCCGATAAGGTAGCGTGCATCTGGTTTTACCTGAAGTGGCTTAGGCAATTCATGCAGCAGCTGCTTGTCGAGCGCGGTTTCACGTGCGCAGGAGGCACAAACTCGGGGTATCAGCGCCTGTGACACGACGCCTAGCACCTGCGAGTCCCCAGCACTAAAGCCGAATTCCCTTAGTCGTAGCAGATCCTCATATGCATCATGACCGGGCATAGAAGCTACGATCAGTGCTTTCTCAGCGGCCCCCTTTAATTTTGATGATTCCACTTTAAGGGTCCACTCCGGCACAAAAACGGCCGCAGAAAATGAGAGTACAAAGTTTAGAGCGGAATCTATTTTGGTAGTAAGCGGAGCGGTAGCGATAATTAAACCCTTTTCAGCCGCGAACATTCTACTTAGATGATCTTCATTGGCCTTGGTTAAGTCTAAGGGCTTAACAACTTCCGAGTATTTGGCCGTGCCAAGATTCTCTAGGCTAAAACTCCCGGACAATCCTCTAAGCTTGAGATCGGCAACCACAAAACGACTTCCAAGTTTCCAGACGAATCGTCCGGCGTCAGAGTTTTCCCTTGTGACCCAGCTTAGTACCCGATTCTCAATCCACTTACGCAAAAGCGGCGCCCAAGATGCTTTGAGTTTAATTTTTTTAATCTCATCTGCATCCCGAAGTATTCCACAGAATAATTCGGCTCCGGCGTTGTCAAAAGTAATCTTACTCGCTCCAAGGCTTAGACTTTCTTCCAAGAGCTTGTAGAAGAATCGTGAAATTTTTTGCGCCTCTAGCAGCGCACTCTCTCCTCCAAGGGAGTTACCTTGGTCTACGTTTAATTCGCCTAGTTCCGACATATCTGAACTATCGACAAAGATTGAGGATTACTTGTGCTGAGCTTTATGCCCAGGGGCGAGACACCGGATCCTGGAGTGTCGCCATTTAAGTAGTTATTTCAGTGGGTTAACATCAATGACTGTCTCCAACTCCCTGAATTGGCTAACCTCCCTATTCTGACAGCGATTTCTCTGATGATTTTGGTATTTGATTAAGTTGCGTTGAAGAATCGAGGCCTGCGTCTAGCACTTTATGGATTACTACTTGGGATCTCGCTTGGGTTCCTTCTGGTGAACTACCTAAAGCGAACCCTGGTTGAATACCTCGATCACGAGATTAGAAGCTCATGTGATTGCCGTCTCGAAGTAGATCGCGTTGAATTATCGTTGGTTACCCTTTCAGCCACCGCGAGAAATCCGAGAATTGTTACCCCCCAAGGGATTGGGCTCTCCTTTAAAAGGCTTAAGGCCGAAGCGAGCTTATTGGGAATTCTAGATCACGTCATACCCCTAAGTATTGAACTGGTACGCGGAAACGCCGACGGCGTAGACGAAGAGAGCACCACGTTTAAGTTTATTGACTACTTGGTAAAACCCATCCCCCCAGAGCGTGATCATCCCGGACGCTGGAGAATTCACCTAACCGATCTAAAATTGGTGGACTCAACATTTTCGCAGAAATTCGCCGCGGGGACACTCTACGGGTCTGGATTAGCCCTAAATATGAATCGCACTAAACTTGGCAACTTCGTTTTATACCCTTCGGCAAAAAAACTCTCGTTCGGATTTAACTCTCGTCAGGGCGAACCGCCTGTTCTGTTCGGCGCGGCTGAAGGGGAGATGTTTATAGAGGGCGACACACTCAATTTCACTCGAGTCACATTAGATCGACCCGGTATGAAAGTAGAAGCCCAGCCAAAAATACATCTCGATCAGAAGAATCGATTGAGCGGTCCGATGAAATTCAATTTCAAAAGCGCTGGCTTTGAAGGGTTGGAAGAACTCGATACCGAGATTACTGGTTCGATGGAACTCGGGGGAAATTTTGCCTCACCAAAAGCGGAAGGTTCCGTTCTTTCATCCGACGTAGTGCTTACACATGTTCTATTACCGCTCAAGGGTGCTGAATTAACTTTCAAAAACGTGGTGGCTGACTTAAGCGCTGGGTTTGATAATGGTGATGGATGGTTTAATTTCTCGGCATTGAACGCAGAGAGCGAAGACGCTTCGTTTGTGGTCACATCGCCTTTCGGAATGGGTAAAGGGCTAATTCACGGAGCTATCAATCTTAGTACTCGAACCCTTAAATCAGATTCAATCCAACTCGAGGATTTAGATTTAGCGGTTTCTTTCAGTGGAAGCTTGCTTGAGCCTAAAGTCATCTCCAAAGGAGAAGTCGGATTCCTGCAATATGGAACAATCGAGGTAGGCCCTCTTAGCTTTGATGGATCAAAGATTGGTGACAAAATCAATCTTAATGTCGAGCATAACACTCCAACTCGCGGCAGTATCGCCTTGACCACGGCACTATCACTGGCTAATGGATTGCCGCAAAATATCGACGAACTCAGATTTGAAGTGCAGTCGCTTGACCTTGTGAGCGGAAGCAATCCGTCCCAACGCATCACCTTGGATGGTTCAGGCCTTATAACCGGCCCCTTTGACTTGTCGAAGCTATCGGGCAAAGGCGCGATGCGGGTTGGTGTCGGTGCGTTACGCGACGATAATGCGATTTCCGGCGATGCCGTAATACAGTCCGGAAAAGTTGCGCTGAACCTTGCTGGTGCCGAAGGAAAGGTAAGGCTTGATGGATCGATCGATTTAACGGCAGAGGATAGCAATTTGCTCCACTTCTCCTTGAATCAATTTCCGCTCTCTGAATACGATCCTGAACTCGATTGCCTGAATCTAACTGTCGAATCTTCTTATCAGTTTAAGAAGTCAGCTTGGATCAGCGGAAACGGTTCGATTGAACTTCACTCCGGAACCGTGGGGTGTGCTCCTTACACCTTAAATCTCACCCCGACCACCTATACAATTAAGTCTGGTCAAGCATCGGGTAGTTTGAGCTTAAGCGGAACTGGTTCGCAGTTTCGAATCGAAGGGACGTTCGATCCATTTGCAGGCTACAACCTCCAAACTAAGGGGGTAATTCAAGCTGAGGCTTTGCTTACTTTTCTCCCAAGTTTGGATGACGTAGCAGGCAGCATAAATGCCGATCTAAAAATTGTGGGTGGCTTGGATCAGCCTAGATTCAATGGCAAGGCCTTGATTCAAGACGGGGAGTTCTCCGTAGCTGCAGAAGAGTTAAGCGGGGAAAATATTTCCGGGGAATTAGTCTTTGATCAGGACAAAATCGAATTACGCTCGGTGAGTGGTGAAGTCAACCGCGGTATGGTTTCTCTGCGAGGGACTCTCTATCCCTGGGAATTATCGCGCTCCAGTCTGGATGCCAGTGCTAACGGGGTCGAGTTGGCACCGATAAGCGATACTCTTGTCACGGCCGGAGGCGAGTTTAAATTATCCTCTGGCCCAACTGGTCGAGCCCTGATCAGCGGAAATGCAATCCTGGAGAGCGGAGAACTAGAGAAGAATTTCGACATTAAATTGATGGTAAAGATGTTGGGCGAAAGCATCTTTGCCTCGCAAGCCGGAGTTTCCCCTGCCGGCGAGGTCAGCAGCACGACTCTAGCAGAGATTGACTTGGACCTTAAGTTAACCGGAGAGCGGAATCTTCTTCTGCTCACCAATTGGGCATCCGGAGAACTAAACGCCAATTTTACGCTGACTGGGACTTTAGCTGCTCCAGTTATCCGGGGCGAAATGGAGATTCTCTCTGGATGGTTCGGGGTTAAGGACCGTAGATTCTCAATTACTAACGGGAAAATTATCTTTTCCCCGAACCTAAATGAACCGCTGATGGAGGTATTGGCGGAAACGGAGGTGCGCACTCTGTACGGTGATAATGTCTTAATCTTCATGGAGGCCAAGGGGCCAACCTCTTCTCCTATAATCAAGCTTACATCAGACCGCGAGTACTCCGAACGTGAATTACTCTCGCTTGTAACGTCGGCATACGGAGTTAGTTCGGACTTAAGTGTGCCGTCCTTGCTGCTTACTCCGATAAGTGATGAGAGTAGAAAAGACGATGACTCGTTTGTTGCTAGAGTCCGTCGCGCGCTTGAAAGTCTCACCAGAATTGACGAAGTTTCGCTTGAGCCATCCTATAATGAACAAACCGGAGTCGTAGATCCAAAAATCGTTGCTAAAAAGGAGATCACCTCTGAATTAGCTCTAATTGGAGAGCAAACTTTCAGAACTGACAATTCAAAGTCGGAGTTACGCCTACGCTTTGACTTGACGGACAAGCTCGCTGCTGTTGGAAGAGTCACCTCTGAAGCTACTCAAGCGACCACAGCGCTTGGAGCTGATCTTTCATACGCGATCATCCCCGAACGGGAAAAGCTTCTAGACCTTTCGTTGCAAGGGATTCGGACTTTAGAACCAACGGAGGTTTTTCGAGCTCTTAGAATTGATTCCTCTACTAGAATATCCGCTGCTGAGATCGAGGCAATCTCGGGCCGATTGAAAACTCTTTATCAATCGAAGGGGTACTTTGAGTCTGAGGTCTCGATTAAATGTCTTAAAGGAAATGAGATTTGCCGCTCCGCGGTACTTAGCGTAAATGAGGGGAAAGCTTCCAAAATCGGCGCAGTCACCCTTCAGGGTGACGATATCGCTAATGTGCTGAAGGATTTACAATTCGTTAATAACGCCAAGGGGCTGCGCGCATCTCAGTTTCGTTTGGATCAAGTAACAAAAACCTTGATCCAGCGTTTGCGTTCGGAGGGGTATGTCTCTGCTCGAGTAAGTGGTGCATATCAGCGAATTAACGAATCCTCTGAGTATGAGCTGCGACTGAACGTCTCACTGGGAAAACCGGTAAGTTTTGTCTTTAAGGGGAATTCTCATTTCACTCCTGAACAGCTACTCGAAAGCATTAACTTATTTGACCGCAAGTTACCGTTTGGGCGAAATACGATAATAATTCTAGTCCAAAATATCGAGCGAGCATACAGAAAGGATGGCTATTTGTATGCGACTATCAAATATACAGAGAACACCACCGCGGACGGTCGAGTAAATTATCAAGTAGAGATTGATGAAGGGGCGATTGTACCCGTCAAGGTCGTAAGGTTCGAGGGATCCGATGCAATATCCCCCGATGACATTAAGATTCAACTCTCTGCAACCGAGCCAACTACAGCTCAACAAATATTCTATCCACGCTTTGCGGTGGCCGAGGAACTCGAGTTTAATACTTCAAGAGTAAAAAGTTTGTTTATTGAGCATGGCTACCCGGACGTAACAGTGAAGTATGAGATAAAGGAACTTGATACAGGCGGCGGAGTTGAAGTCGTTTATAGGGTCGAGCAGGGGGATGCTCTTTTGGCTGATTGGGTCGAGCTGGTGGATGTCCCCGAGAGTGTTTCATTGCCCGAGGCACCATTTGCCCCGTATTCCGTACCAAAAGCGAACCGCTATGTCGAAGGGGTGATTGACGCACTAACTGATGGCGGATATTTTTCAGCCGCAGTATCTTCTGATCTCGATCCCGCTAGTTCTCGTTTAAGATACAACATCTCAGCTGGGCCGCAGACCAAAATCTCACGTGTCATAGTTAGCGGAAACGAGAACATTGCCGAAGAGACTATTCTAAGATACGTACAGACCCCTCCGGGCTCTGGTTGGGTCAAGCGAGCAATTGATCGCTCTCGCTCCGAACTTTTACGTCTTGGATTATTCTCGCGCGTCGAACTTGTTCCTGCCGACGGAGCTCTTGATGGTGAAAGTGAAGAGTTACTTATTCGCGTCCAGGAGCGTAACTTAACCTCATTTGAAATCGGGGCGGGGGTAGATTCGGAGTACGGTGTGCACGTATTTGGGGTCGCCGGCTCCAAGGAGATATTTAAGGACGGAAGGGACCTTGAACTTCGACTGGACGGTTTTTACGATCCAGATATTAGTGACATCTCCAAGGGAGTTGCCAGTTTGCGTTATACCAACCCACATTTGTTCAATTCTCAATATCGACTTACCGAGGACCTGCGATTCCAAAAATTGGAAAATACCACACAAGAATTCGACTTGGGTCGAGTCTCTCTGGCGTCTTACCTCGATCGGCAGTGGGATGATAATTTAGAGATTACCCTAGGACATACGATTCTGTTTGATGATATCTCGAATGTAGAACCAGATGTGGTATTGAGCGATTTGGACTTTGGCAACGTACGATTATCGTTTCTCTCGGGAAACGTAATATACGACCGTCGTGATTATGTTTTAAACCCGACCGACGGCTATCTCTTGGCCTTTGACTATAAGTTAGCGAGCGAGGCGATTGGGTCGGATGGTAACTTTGCAGCGGCTACATCTAGAGCCTCCTGGATTAGACCGCTTTCTTCGGACCATGGATTGACCTTTGCGGCTAATACCAAGATTGGAGGGGCATGGGGATTTGCCGGAACTGATCAAATTCCAATTACGCAGCGGTTCTACCTCGGCGGGTTAAATAGCATTCGAGGGTTTAGAGACAATTCTCTCGGTCCTCGCGGCGAGCTCGGTCACGTGATTGGCGGAGACCTATTGTTTGCTAATAACTGGGAGCTTAGATATCGTCTCAGCTCAAACTTCGCCTTGCATACTTTTTTTGATGCAGGCACCGTTTTTTTACAGGATCAAGATCCCGATCTAGCCGAGATTAGGGCCAGCGCCGGAGTCGGATTCAGATATATTTCTCCAATCGGGCCGATCGGTTTTGATCTCGGTCATCCATTGGATGAAAAAGAGGGTGAACCGTCTTTGCGGCTGCACTTTACTCTAGGGACTACGTTTTAGCATTTAGCGGCTGGCGAAACCAACCAGCTAAGTCTTAAAGGAGACACCCACCAAAAGCTCCGGTAACTACCTCGTACTGCCAGGTGCCCTCAACGTATCCGCCAGCTTTTCTTGGCGGGATGCGTATTGGCGGTCTGGTGCAATCTCTGTCCTGAGACGACGTGATCTCCTCGGTTGACGAATTATCATCTGCACTATCGTCGAGCGTTACGGGATCGGCTAGATCCGAGTCATACTCTTGGATTTCCTGCGCGAAAACGTCGGCACTAAGCGCCATTGTTACCGTCGCGCAGAGAGTAAATGATATTGCGATTGCCTTAATTATCCTCATCACACCCTGATTCCTATGTAAAACCTAACTGCTATGAACCACTTAAAAGGGGTTATGTAGACTTTTGGAATACTTGTGCTTTTACCTAGTTGGATACCCTGACACAGGGCTTTTGCTTTCAATTAGTTACCGTCCATTTGCTCCATGGCCTTAAAATTGCAAACCGATCTTCAGGGCACCTATGAAAGCAGGCTGTATAATCATTGTCTCCACCGTTCTTGGTCTTATCTTCGGCACATACATTATGTCGCTTCCGGTATTAGCGGAGGCTGAGACTCTAAAGGCAAGTCATTCCTCTCAACTACGAAAATCCGCCTATCAATCGCTGCGTAAAAAACGCGCAGCCTGCAGGGATCGACGCGACAATGACAAAGATGGGTTGGTGGATATGGACGATCCGGGTTGCACATCACGCCGTGATAAGAGTGAGAAAAATTCCCGCGATGGGGTTCCGGATCTTGGCGAGAATGCGAGTCTAAACGGTAAGCGTCCATTTCCCGAGGATAATCCTTGGAATACCGCAATAGACACGGCAGCTGTTGACCCGAACTCAGATAATTTAATTGCAAGCATCGGAGCAAGCACTCATCTCCATCCGGATTTTGGAACTGTGTGGGAAGGAGCTCCTATTGGAATCCCATACGTCATAGTCTCAGGTAATCAAAATCCTGTTGACGTTACTTTTGACTATGATGACGAGAGCGATCCGGGCCCATACCCGATCCCGGCGAATCCGCCAATTGAAGGAGGAAACGACTCGGACGGAGATCGACACATCATAGTTATCGACCGCGATAATTGGCTGCTCTATGAGCTGTACTACGCTTTTAAAAACGGGGATGGAAGTTGGAGTGCCGGGTCCGGAGCAATTTTTGATCT
>CAZJXY010000048.1:0-13526 GCA_964549925.1 uncultured Bdellovibrionales bacterium
TCACTCCGTCTCTGGTAAGGCGTAAGCAGTTCTCTAAAGTCGGTCCTTCGTCATAAAAATGTTTGGCGTGCTCCCCGATAAGTGACAATCCTGAGATGTTAAGCAAAAACTCGGGAACAGGATCCTCGCTGGCGTCGGGATGTGGATATGTATTATACGCAGGAGTGTTAGTAGAAGGTGTTCCAATCGCTATATCAAGGCCATTCAACCCACTGTTTCCAGAAGACGAGTAAGAACGAAACTCCATAAGCAGCGGTAGTGCTGGATTGTCGGTTTCTCCCTGAAGGCCTAACGGATCAACTCTATTCACGGGATCATTTCCCACAAAGGCATAGCGCGAACCAAAGTTGGATTGATCTTCGACCGGATCTGGTGAGACAAATTGTGCCCGCTTCGGATCGTAGAATCGATTACGCATGTAATAAAGCTGCGCAGAGTCATCCCAAATCGCACCCTGGAATAGATGGGGATTTCCACTACTACTCCCGCCATTTTGATCATAAATCGTCGGCTTACCATCATGATCGTACGCGTAAATTTCCTCTAAGGACCCGTTCTGATCAAACGCACGTGATGTAGAAAGTGAAGTATGTGTAAAGTAATGCCCCTGCCAGCTACTCCCGCTTCTATTCCACATCGCTAAAGGCTCGTCAGCACGGTATGGGTAGAAGGCGTAAATTTTACTTGGTCCAGAACTATCTTCCTCTAATTGCCTGGTTCCCCCCACCCAGCGATTTAAAGTACTCGATGCACCTTGCTTTCTAACAACAAGCCGATCGAAAGAGTCATAAACGTACTCTGCAAGAGCGTTTCCAGCTTGGTCCTCGACCTTGACTAATCTACCTTTAGCATCGAACTGATAAAGGTGATCTTGAGAATCATCGATCAACCTTCCAGCATTATCGTAAATGAGTGCGGAGCCCTCAAACGATGAGTAGCGCACCTTGCTTGCATCAATGCCATACATCGAACTACGCAGCACCTTTCCGGCTGCACCCTTAGTTGTCTCTGAAGTTCGAAGTTGTGAATTTGCCTCGTAGCTTATTGAAGTATGTTCGGCCGCCAGTGCCTGGCTAAATGGTTTTGCAAGTTCCCCGTAGTTTACCACTCCGTACTTTCCTTCGGGGCGATAATACAGGTCATATTGCCAGAGTGAGCCCGCTCCTCGAGGATCCTGATGGAATTCGGCGGTACGAAGGCCAAGATCATTTCGAAGGAGAGACCAAGCATCCACTGGGTTACCGTTTAACTCAGTTGTGCTTGACTGGAGTAAACCAATGTCGTCGTAGGTGATGTGTGACTTTAACCCGTTCGCCAATTCAATCGTGTCAGCCGTCCTTCCATCGTACGTAAATGTTGCAAGTTGAGAGTTCGGTACACCAGTTGGCGCGGATGCGAGCGAAATCGAAGTTATAAGTCCATCAGAATTGTAGTCATACTTCCACTCAACTCCATTAACATTTACGCTCCAAACTTTGCTGAAATCGTACTGAGCGTTTGGCGTAAATCGATTAAATTGAGTTGTGCGAGTCGCCCAAATTCCTGGAATGGACAATTTCTCCGAATCGATATTCCAATATTGGTCATAGGTAAATTCAGAGACAACAGAGGTCGGCCCGTTGGTCTCCGTGACTTTTTTAACTCTGTCTTGAAGATCGCGGAAGTACTGCCGCGATACCTGGGTTCCGCTCGTTGGTGTCCAAGCCTCTGCGCTCACTCGCCCGAGGGAATCATAGCCTGGGGCGTAAACAGTTCCCTGCTCATCTGTGAGTGATTTTAGATTATGTGCAGCATCGTATAGTAAAGTGCTAATTGAAAGGCCTGGATGCTTCACTTTCTTTAGTCCATCCACGCCAAACCAGTACTTAGTTTCGCGACCCATACCATCGAAAGCGGAGATACGAACTTCCTTGTTAAGCGGATCAACCGTGCGACTTTGCTCGAGTTTGAGAGCACCTGAAGTATTCGGTCGGGTAGACCAAATAAAACCGTCCGGGCCTATAGTATATTCCGCCACAGAGCCGTCCGGTCGCTTAACAGCGCTAAGCTGTCCCAGCGAATTGTGGAAGTATTGCATCGCAATAGAAGCGGAGGAGCAATTTAGTCCCCGGTTTATCGACTGGATCACTTCGCCTAAGCTGTTGTGCTTATTCTCTGTACAGTAATCTCCGCCATTCGGAGCGGTTGTCTTTACGTACTGAATCTCATCTCGTCCAGAGACGTATTCGTATTTGACGCTTCTTCCCGACAAAGTCATCTGGGAAAGCGCGCCAACAGAGTTGAAAATTATGGAGGAAGAGTTTCCGAACTGGTCTGTTATCCGACTGGGTAGGGAGAACTCGTTATAGAGTTCCTCTTCAACTGCGGTGTCGGCTCCTTGCGGACTCCAGATGTGTGTTCGCATTATTCGACCGATTTGATCGTGATCGTAACTTTGCTTTTTCTCCAGCGTTGAGCCGCGATATAACCCCCACTCCTTGGCGTTCCCTGCAACATCGTAGTTGAGTTTATAAGTCAATCCATTTGGCTGAACGACGTTGCTCGTAAAACCAGAACCATTCGCCGAAAGATTGATCACAGTTGTGGCGTAATCCGGTTGGTTAGTTTGGGGATTCTGTCTTGAAGCAACCTTAATCGAATTTTGGTAAGTAGAATAATAGTATTTACGGAGTGGAATGCCGGCTTCATCACTGATGCTATATAGGTCACCATATCCGTCGAACACGAAATTCATTCGCGTAAGGGGGGTCTTTATCTCGCGAAGTGCACCGTTTGGGTTGTAGCTATATTGTAGCGCCAAATATCCATTTGGGTTGCTTCCGGTAGTGGACGCCGCACTCGGAGCGCCAATATCATTATACTCAAATAAAACTTGGCCGCGTTCCCCGCGAACGGTATCATCACGATACCATTTGCGTGCAGGGGTGGTTGAGCCCTCAAGTGTTGCAATCTTTGACCCGCCGGGAAGAGCACCCTTATAATCAAGGTTGTTTCTCCGTACCACGGCAATTTCACCGCGCCAGTCTCGATAAAGTTCTGTTACTCTCACTGGTCCGATCCCCGGATTAGCGCTAATTCGAATAATCCTGCCCAATGAGTCATAAGCAAAATCCGTGGTGGTTTCGTTTCCTGTAGGACCATAAATTGACCGATCAATCACACCAAGATTATTATCGCGATCAAAGCGGGTGCGAGTGGTTAATGTAGAGGAAGGATCAGGGAACCCTGATCCGTTATCGGGACCAACAGTCGCAGAGATTAGCAAGCGACGAATATTGTTCGCGTCTTCATCATCTTCATATTCAAACTGTGAGACTGTGCCAGCGGACTGAACTACTCGATCAAGCCGTCCATCCTCACGAAAATATTGTTTTTCCGCGAGAGTCTGAGTGTTTCCATCAACTAGCGAAATCCCCTGCTGAGAAACTTCTCTTGAAGCGAGCTTATACCCGGGATCCCAGCCACTGCTTCTTGCGATAAAGTCATTGGTAAACAAAATCTTACTGCCGTTTGGGACTGTCATTTCGGTTAACGGACTGCCACTGAAGAAGTCTCCGTATTTATATAGAGTCGCAGCGTAGGAACCGGCGACACCGGTTGGACTTGGCTCAAGTTGTTTGACCATTCTTCCCAAGGAGTCGTATTCTCCCTTAAACGTTATGACCCCTTCTTGAGTGATCACAGATTTTAGCTCCGTACAGACGCTTTGATCGGCATACTGAATGATTGAAGAACGAGATGGCATCTCCACGGGGGAGTCTCCCGCAGCACTGCGCGGCTTGTTGATTGGAGTTTTCTGGATCCATATAATCCTACCAAAGGAGTCGTGGAGGTACTCTTCTTTGGCGTCACTATCCGTAACAGTAACTTTGTTCCCGCTTAGCTTAAAATCATAGGAAAATGCCCGGTTAAATCCGCGGGCATCTGTCGTCTTTGTTACGCGCCATTGTCCGTTGATCTTAGAGTATTCAATCAGTGTACTTTCACTCTCCCCAGTTGGGCGAGTTACCGAGATCTTTGTTGCTAAATCTTGATCATCTGGGTCTTGAGGATCATCGGAGTGAAATTCATACAAGGTCGTAGTTCGATTGTGTGTAGCGTTTGAAAGCTGCATTAATTGACCGAACTGGGCTGGTTGAGTTGGGCCTGGAACAAAGTCAGAGTCGTGACCCTCAACTTTGGTCAGGCGATTCAATGAGTCAAAGTACCGATCAATTCGAAATTGTGGAAGTAATGTACCGCTAGTGTCGGAGTCTAGTCGGTAAACGTACATGTTAGTCGTGACTATGTATGCGCCGTTTGGAGAGCTCGACTTAGAGTGTCGCCATTCGATTGAGCCGCTTCGCTCAGAGATAACTTCACCAGCCGAGTTATAGGTATAAACCCGATCGTTATCGTGAGCATCGCGCCATTTGTTGAGTATGAAAGCGTTTGAATTATTGGGGTCAATTCCAAAAATTAGTCGCTCACCATTTTGCTTATATCCAATCAGCTCCTCGCCGCTATTGGTGGAGTCGAGTGCCCACACGATCCACGGGAATCCAAGAGGGGCATAGACTATTCCACCCGGATTGGTCGCGTTTTGGCTTCCTCCGCTGCTCGATCCGCCAGAGCTTCTAGGCTGAACAGATGACCACTGGGCTCGGATATGGTCTTTGTCTGTGATCTTTTGGTTCGGCGAAATTTGATAATGGGAAGCAGGCTGAGGAGTAAAACCACCTGAACCTGAGCCCGGAGCTTGTGGTACTTCGCCGCCTGGAGGCACAGGTGGCTCGCCGACGACTGGTGGGGTATTGTTATCACAGTAGCAGCGCGTTCCGCTTTGCACGCAAGCACTGCCGTCATCGCATGATCCCCCTGGATTGTAGCATCCGCTGCTATTAAGATCACAGGTTGTGGGGGTAACCGGAGATGTCGACGTGCCTCCTCCTGTAGTAATCGTTACAGATTCTCCTCCAGTTGTTGGGTTTGTGGAAACTCCAGCTCGAACCCCAGACATCGGGTTGGAAGATTTTGAACCTGGCCGTCCTCTATCTCCGGATGTCGGCGAGCGGGCGTTCCCTTCGCTGTCGATCGTAATTTCAGTACTGTCCGCATGTGAGTAGGGTGCATGAGGTAGATGTGATACACTTCTATCCGCGGACATCGGCCCTGCTGGTGGAGGCGTTGCCATAGGGCCAGCACCATTCTCGGTTAGTGCTGGTACGCCTTCGTGTTCACACGGTGAGATCGGCGGGATGGTGATGCAAAAGGCATTGGTAGATAAGAATGCGGAGAATAGTACCGCTGAAATAGTAGTTTGAAGCAGCTTAGATTGCATGCGGCAGTTCCTCATCAGAAATAAGGAGAATTTAGTGCGGTATTTAATTTCCGTTTTACCCCAGAGGTTAGATGGTAAGTGGTTCAGTTCAGGGTTCAGGGAATTGGCTGCGGTAATTTGTGGTTGTAAGTGATGGATTGTTATGAGTAAATGGGTGGGGAGATTGGCGGTAAAGATAGGCAATCAAAATGTCGAACCTAATGGGTGGTTGCTTTGAAACTTACTGGACCTGTTGGCGTTGGCGACTACGCTGTGGATCACGTGGCCAGCTATCTCGGTGGTTAAGTTGAGATATTAAGGGGTTAATGTATGAATACAAGTCGGCTAGTCTTACTATCGGTGGCTGTGATTGGAATTGGACATTCTTCTATCGCTTTTGCTGGTAACTTTGTCGCCCTTCCAGCCGGGATCAAGTATACGATGTTTATTCCAGAGCAAACAGCAGTTTGTGGGGATCCAGCCCCAAAATGCACTGAAGCTGAGGCTTGCTCAGACTGCATTGGGAAGTTGAACCAATATTGCACCGATCGGAAATGCTCTCTTAATAATTCCACTACTGGCACTGCCCCTAATGATCCAAGGTGTTCCCCAAAATCGGGCGTATCGCCGGTGAGCGTAACTTGCAGTGGCAGCTGTACTTGCGAGACACGAAAGTAATTTAATAAATTTGCGCTACAGATCTCACCCCAATCTACTTTCCATACTAATACCAAAGAACCGCAACAATTTACTTGCCGACCACAATTATCGAAAACACCGCATAGGAAGATCAACACCCAACTATCAGGAAATCCTCAAATCTTCTCACAAATTATAAACATTTTCCCTTTCCCCCAAAAGTAGGTTAGAAAACTCTTCTCCCAGCGATTCCCTATGTGAACTTAACATTGAATCTTACGCGGAGTTTTTAGATGTTTCGTCCCGATCCACCGCGCGAGGTAGTTTTCGAAGAGATCGCCTATAGTAAACGGGAGCGCGGAATTTACTTATGTGTAAACCGCTACCGCAGTCGAGATGGTGATCGGGGGTTAAGCATTGAATTTGGCGATTACACACTACGAACCCTAAAAAGTTGCAGCGCAGCTGAATCCGATCAACTGTTATCCAGAATAGTCTCTCAATTTGAATCCAATACGTTGGAAGGAGCAGAGCGCTATTTAGCAGCGCTTACTCGCGATCGTTTTTGGGGCGGCAAGATTGCTAAACTCAAAGAAAACGTTTGGGACAAGGCTGCAATACCACCGATTCCAATTGATATGTTTTCTGAGATTACCCGAGAGGCGCGATCGCGGAAAGATCGTGCCACAGCCCTTGATAAGATGGAGGAATGCTGCTGGCAGTTTGCAAGGCATGTCGGTTATCCATTGGATGCAGCGGTATTTGATGCAGTCGTAGGACTGAATGCTCTAGGTTTTCAGAGCGCTTATTCTCATGCTGGGTGGGATGCCCTTATCCATCAAACATACACGCCACATCCGGAGATTATTCTCTGTGGAACCATCGCTCAGCATGAAGCACTCGATATCTTTATCGGGCAACGCCAACGTTTGGAGGAGTTAACCCGGGCGCAAGGGTTTAATAGTTGGGAAGACTTGGGCCGGCGTGCGATGCCATCGATAGAGGAACTAAATGAAAAATTGGTTGGAAAGAGGGAGCTCTCGCTAAGCGAGTGGGAGGAACGCGATAAAAAGGAAAGAGTGGAGCTTTTCGGAGCGAGGGAGCTTCAACAAAAAATTTGGCAGCAGTCGGTAGATCAATGCAAAGCTAATGGACTTGCTTTAGGTATGGGAGAGAAAAGGGAGTTGTTCCAAGACAAGTCCGAAACTCTTCAGCGATATCTTAATCATTACTACGAGGAATCAGATTGCGAGATAAGTTACAGAGTCAAATTAACCTCCTCAGCGGAGGCGCTTGCGTTAACTTTGCACAATGCTTCTGATATCATGATCAATTTAAAGTCCGCTGAGATTGATTTACCGACGCGCGAGCTTTGGAGCGCGGAACTTCCTTTGCGTCGAGCCGAGATGGAAAGTTTCGGATCGTTTTTAAAATATGAATACTTAAGAAATGGAAGGCCGAAGGTGCATCGCTAGTTTGCGCGTGCGAGCCTTATGCCACAGACACTAGGGTTGGGAGTTCTTTCCAATTATAGAGTAATTGCAACAATATATGGTGTTTTACGGGGTGATCTGGTTCCCAATATTGATCAGACAGAAGGGGCTTGATTGATTAGCGGCTGACACGAAAGTACAATCCGCTGATGGTTGAGTTAGATAAAGATTCCCCTCTGGGTGAAGAGGGTAGTAACGATCTTAGCGATAAGCTCATAATCAGCTCGTCCGAATTGGATCTTAATGATCTTTGCGACCTTGATCCAGCGTTGGCGCGAGAGATAGTAGAAGCAATTTTGCAGATGGATTATGAGGAGTGTCGGCGCTGGTGGAAAGAATCCGATGTCGAGCCGAATGTCTCTTTTTCAAATATAACCGTTTCTAAATTTAGAGATGATCGATATTGGGTTCGATTCGCAAGAACTTTTGAAGGAGTAATTCACTCCTGCTGGTATCAATTTGATTCAAATATTAAGACAGAGGGCCGCACTATCGTATATGGTGCGAGACTTGATAACCAGGTTGTAGCGGTCGATTCCAGCGGAAAACTTGAGCGGCTTGGATCATTTGAATCTCTGCTTGATCAAAGTGTTGAGGATCGGCTCGCAGAAAAGTTTCGCGCGCGTCGAAACAAAGCGCTCTTTTTTAAGCATGATGTTTTGCATAACGATAGCGGTGACTATGAGTTTCAACGGGAAAACGGGGCAGAGTTGCTGCGTCAAGGTAGATTGAGCATCGAAGAATACCTCGAACGCGCAACTTATGTTTTCAAGGGGTATGAGACCGACGTACCAGCTCGGGTTGTAGCGGCCGCAAACTCTGGCAAATCTCGTATAATGGAGCTTTGGCAGTCAGACGTTACTTTTGTCGGACATGTTCGAGATGAACTTCCTCCAATGCCGGAAGAGTCGGCGTAATTTTTCGCGAGTTACAGGCTTTCGCAGGCGCCGATGTCATAGCTTAGTTGCTGCGGAGTCGACGTGCCAACAATGTCGGCCACTCCCATATCGCTACCAAAAAGGCCATTTAAGTTCTGACCTCTGTTTAACGCCGGCGAAGTAAGTCTTGGACAAAATGCGCCTAGGTTGGTCCAGGAGCCATTTGCTGGGTCAATCAGATCAGGGGGCGCAAATGTTCCGGATAACATTCCGGCCCAGGTCTCCTGCCCCATGGATGTTTGCCAACTGTTCAAAGAGGTAAAAGTTTGGCCATTCTGCGAGAATGAGAACGGAGCGCCACCACGGTTGTATAGATTTCCAAAGTAGAGAATTTGAAGACTGATCTGCGGTCTTGAGATTGTGGGCATCCACCCTAACGATGCTCCACCCTTCGCCTCAAAGATATTATTGGATATTATGGTGCCGCTAATTTGTCCCGAGCCCCAAGCCAAGACTCCGTTCATATTTCCAGTGGGATGATATGACGGATCAATGTTAGAAATGTCAACGTGAGATTTATCGAAGATAAAAGTATTATTGTAGATACTAGAATCCTTAAAGTGTTTTGTCGATCCTCCGTACCAGATGTTAACTACACCGGTGTCACCGTGCAGCCCATCATTCATGCCGATATTATAGCGTGCAATATTGCGAGAAAATTCACGACCTGCTTCAGGGAACTGAGCAAAGAGGATCGTTGGGCCCATATTGTCGTGACAGTAGTTGTATTGCATCGTGCTATTTTGCACAGCTCCGTCGAAATCAAGGCAGCCTCCGTCCTGATTGCTCCTGCCGGCTGAGTTATGGTGGATATGATTCGATTGGACCAATCCGTTATTGGAGTCATAGGCCCAATAGCCGTAGGGACCGCCTGTTGTTACACCATTAAGAGTTCCATTTCCATAAATCTCATTATTCGAAACAACAAAGTCGCGCGTCTGTCCAGTCATAATTCCAGAGCCGCTTACTTGAGAACCATTTGCGTTCGGAGTGCCTTTATTTCCAGAGATTGTATTCCCCATAACCAAAGCACCAACTATCGAGTATTCGCCATTTCGAATGTAAGTGTTGTTAGAATTTGCATAGGTGGTAGGGCCGATGAACTTGACTCCGTACCAAACGTTATCATGGACGAAGCTGCTAAGAACCCGAATGTCGCTAATAACCGAGGCGTGATCCTGTGGAAGCCTTGATGGCCAAGAGACAACCTGGATTCCTGCCTGGTTAAAGCCAGCTACCTCAAGATTATTCAGATAGATTCTAGAAATAGTGGTATTGGGCTTGTCGTTTCTTACTTCTATCCCTGAGCCTGAATTTTGAAGCGGGCTAGCGATATTCCCACGAATGAATAAGTTTCGAACTCGGGCATTGCTAACGTTAGTAATCTTAACAGCAGTTCCGTTTCCTCCATCGATTATGGCCCTTCCCGTTCCATAACTTTGGTAGGTAACAAATGCTGATGCGCTTCCGCCCTTTACAGTGAGAGTGCCCGGAAAGGAGTTTCCACCGTTGAATTGTACGACGTCACCCGGAGCAAATGAAAATCCACTTACCTTGTTTAGAGTTTTCCAAGGTGTGCTAGCGCTAGTTCCATTGGCCTTATCGTTGCCGTTCTGGGCAACATAATAGGTCGTAGCAAAGCAATTTCCGGCCAATACAGCCGAAGAAGCTAGTGTGATGATTAAGGACTTTGTAATTTTCATACGAATTCTGCCTACTTAAAATTTCACGGTCGCTATTAGTCAGCAAGTCTTATGCCAATCATAACTGGAATTATTTCCCATCGGAGATGTTGAAAGACACCAAAAACCACAATACTATCCAAATACTTACCCAAGAACCGATAACATTGCCTCTAATGCTTAAAGCTGGTTTATAACCAATTTTGTGATTAATGCTGTTATTACAATGAGTTAAAATAACATTTCCACCATTGAAGCAGCTAGGTAAAGTCCCACTCTCCAGATGAAACTACTCGAAGGGCAAGATTTCACGATTGAAAATGGGTTAATGGTTTTCACCCGCGAGTATCTTTTGAATCGCGGCTACTGTTGCCGCTCGGGGTGTCGAAACTGTCCCTATGGATTTAAAAAAGAATCGATCGATAGAAATTCACCAAGAGTTGTCTCGCTCGTTCCGTCATGGACCGAGACCCTAATTGAAGCAAACGTAAATGTCGTAGGCTGCACCAGATACTGCGTTCACCCCAAAGAAAAGGTAAAAAATCTATCTAAAGTCGGCGGAACAAAAAAAATTGAAATTAGAGCGATTGAGCAGTTAAACCCAGATTTTATCTTGCTTGATCGCGAGGAGAATACCATTCAAATGGCTGAGCTCGCCTCTGATCGAGCGATCGTCACCGATATAACTTCCGTCAAAGACGTAGGCCCGGCGCTTGGGATGATGGCAAAAACTTTTGGATCATCGAAGCTACTGTCGTTTGCAACAGCGTGGGAGAGAATAGCAAAAGCTCCGGCAAAAAAGATCCTGATCGATCAACTTCCCGGCGTGATTGAGTGGGTAAAGAAATCGGAAGGGGAGATTAAGACCGTACTTTATATCATTTGGAAAACTCCATACATGGCAGTCTCAAGGGAGACTTTTATTGGGTCTGTTCTGGAGAAGTTTGGAGTAGGGGATAAAATTCCCCAGTTTGAAAGTAAGTATCCGGAAATTACACTATCTGATTATAGAATTGAGGATACGTTACTTTTATTTTCCTCAGAACCATTTCCATTTGAGAGGGATAAAGGGAAAATTATGGAACTTGGTTATCCCGCGGCAATTGTTGATGGGGAGAAGTTTAGCTGGTTTGGGGTAAGGAGCATGAGGTTTTTGGAGGGGGCGTTAGGAACTGGGTAGTTCCTAACGTAAGCCCCATGGTAAGTCATTGCCTCTTTTTAGCAGCCTTCTTCTTATCCTTACCCTTAGCCTTACCATTAGCCTTGCCCGGCTTGGTCTTAACTGGTCTGATAATCTCAGGAACACTTGGATCGACCGGAACACACACTGGTACCGGGGGGTTCCCTACCATATGGCATACGCTGGTTGCGATACAAAGAACTGAATCGCAAGTAACTTGAGGTCGTGGCTCTGATGGGACGGGCTCAAAATTGGGCTCTTGAGGAGATCCTCCATTTCCAGCAGATGGCTCACCACCACCAGAGCAATGTGGGCAGCCTTCAGCATCGTAGGTTATCGTGCTTCCAGCAGCACATGCCGGCATCTGGCAACCACTTGCGCCGTCATTTCTGTCACTTGGAACAACTGGAAGTGCATGAGTCGGGGATAGTTCACATCCGAACATCCCACTAGCTCCGTTGATTAATACAGCCACTAACCCTGGGGCACAAATTGTTGAACATCCACATCCGATTGGAACTTGATTAGATGCGCATCGAACCTCGTGTATGCAGTTGCAGGAGCACGTCTCTTCACTAAATACAGACCCCTCCGCACATGCCGCAATCATATTACACGTAGAGCCCCCCGCTCCGGCCTCAACACCTTGAGCTTCATGGAGATCCAATGGAGCAGGAGCGACTTGTGCAAATCCAACAGAAGCTAGAATCAAAACTGTGCTAGATAGCGCTAAAGCGCGAATTGCAATCTTCATTATTAAACCCTCCCAAGAGTACTTGTACTAAATTCCCCTAAGGTATCGGCTAGTCTTTTGCAATTATTGACGCTATAAACAGAATCCGCTAACACCGTAAAAGCTTTAAGCTTTTTGCTCAGAAAATTGCTTAAATCCGAGCTCTAATAATTCCCCGGCCCTCAAAAGATCGCTCTGATTTAACACAAAGGCAATCCTCGCCTTATTTTTCCCCCGTCCCGCTCCCATATAAAATCCACCGCCTGGCGCGATGAACACAGTCTCATTTTTATGCCGAAATGTTTTTAACATAAATATCGCAAACTCCTCGGCATCGTGTAGATCAAGCCGAGCAAGGGCATAAAACGCACCGTCCGGTTTATGGAGCTTAATCCCTTTAATCTCATTTAACCTTGAACACAGCACATCACACCTAAGCTCATACTCCTTTCTTACGTTCTCGAAGTAATCCGGCTCTAAGTTCTCTAACATCTCAGCTGCTGCGACCTGTTCAATCGTTGGAGCAGCAAGCCTAGCTTGTGCGATATTTAGACACTTTTGAAAAAGATCTTCATCGTTGGCGTAAAGACATCCAATTCGGCTCCCGCAAAGGCTAAACCGTTTTGAAAGGCTATCAACAATAATAATCCTTTTACTTTCCGGAGCGAGCTGCAAAGCCGAGATTGGCTTAAGATCTCCAAATAAGATCTCTCGATAGGTCTCATCCATAATCAGAAATAAGTCACGCTCTTCGCAGATATCAAGAAGAAGCTTAATCTCTTTGGCTGAGTAAGCAGTTCCAGTTGGATTATTCGGATTACAAAGTAAGATCGCCCGAGTTTTTTCTGTAATTACTTTTGAGATCTCCTTTTGATCAGGGAGTTTAAATCCATGATCTAAAAGGGTATGAACCGGAACGAGTTTTACCCCGGTAACTGCAGCAAACCCGATATAATTAGCGTAGGTCGGATCAAAAATTACAACCTCATCTCCAGGATCGCAGCAGGTCATAAATATGAAAACCAAGGCTTCACTTGCCCCCATGGTAATGAGCATCTTTTCAGGGGATGTTTTTAAGCCGAGCTCCTTATTGATGTACTTTGACCAGTTAACTCGTAGTTTAAGATTTCCCTCGGAGGCCTCGTAGGCCACAATTTTATTTGAATAGTTTTGAATTGCCCGTAAAAATGAGGGCGGGGAGGGGATATCGGGCTGCCCGATATTCAGCTGGTAAACCTTTGCACCGGAGCTTTTTGCTGCATTAGCAAGCGGCGCTAGTCGTCTTATCGGGGAGGCTGGGGTTTTTCTTGCACGGGAGGAGAGGTACATGGAACTACTGTTTGATCTTAGTCTGAAGATTCTCAACATCAATCAAATCTTGGGATCGACCTGCGATTTGTTTTGATTTTATTAAATCATCTCTAGAAATAACCCATACCTCTCCAAAATCCATCGTCACTTTCTTCCGCTTCTTCCAGCATTTCTTAAAGTCGAGTCCCTCTACTTGCATCAACAAGTCAATGCGCGCAGGGGCTCGTCCCATCATGTAGATGCAGCTAGCA
>CAZJXY010000049.1:0-13509 GCA_964549925.1 uncultured Bdellovibrionales bacterium
GACAAACCAAAAACAGTCTTTGTTCAGATGTAATGTTATACTTGGTCAATTGCGAGTCAATTTTCACGGCTCTCTCTAGTAATTCAGCCGTCGGGTATCCACTAGTCGCCAATGAAAAAACGCTTAATTGCGCCCCACTTCTGCCTCTTATGGTGAATCCGGCTCGATCGAATAAATCGACCAGAGCATATGCTCGTTCAACGTTACGGCGCAGCTGTTCTTTTGTTAGCGTCATCGCATTGTTGAATTCCTCCAGTGATTGGCTTCCCAAAGTTTCTCGGTGCGGGCTCAACTCGGATAATAGCTGCAATCCCTCCTTTGTAAGCTCCACCAAGTTTGAACCCACCTCTGTTCGAGTGTTAATCTCTGATTTCGCGTCTCTAATCGCCTTAACTCTCTCTTTAAGGTCATGCACTTTTAAACTATTTTCGGTTTTGGCTACGCGTAGCTTATTCAATAGCGCTTCTTCTTCAGAATTTTGCTCTTCACTTCGAAACAGCCGACCAATGCGGTGTAGAATCCCGTTACTCTGCCGTTCGGCATCCTTGAGCGCGGTACTGGCGGAGTTTAATACCTCGACGGCACGTGTTAGTTGAATTTGAGCCTCCTTCTCTCCGCCGGCAGTGACTTTCCATTGTGCAGATATCTCCTTGGGCACAACCCTTAGATACCCTCGCTCGACTAAGCCGGCCAAAGCCTCCGGAGATACACCTTCAGCCTTGTGGTTATTCAAGCTTTCAAGGCTATGCAGGGCTTCCCTAGCCGACGTACTAAGATTCGTAACCCGATCTGCTTTAGGCAACTCGGGACTGGTGTTTGATGAGTTAAATCGTGGTTCTAAGAAGAAAGGTTCAGAGTGCTCTGCAGTATTCATATTTGGCCCTCCTTATTCGCCAAAACAAATTCGCCTGGAACCAGCACTAACACCGAAAGCAGCCTTAGGCTCTTAATAAAATTAACGAATTTTGTAACAGTCGGAGGTCAAATGTATTATATTATATTACATTATTACCTATTCTCAGCATATTTAATGAATTTAATACTGTTATTAAATACTTTCTATATACACAGTACTGCTAATTGTTGTACTTTTAACTAAATAAAGATCCACTATGCCGGGACGAAAATTCAACTTTAATACCTCTTCTGAGCTCAAGAACTACCTGTCCGATCCCTTCGACGAATGGAAGCGTCAACACGGTGGCGACCTCTCGGAACTAGCCCATCGTTGTGGAGTCTCAAATGCTTATCTGGCACACGTACGACGGTACGGAAGAATCCCAAGTCAACCAGTAACAATTCTATTGGCCCTGAACTTAAAGTTAGACGGTCAAAAACTTTTTGACCTTGCAGGTTTCTCGGAGCGATTCCCGTTTGAGCCAGGTTTGCAGATTGCACGGCCCAGCGGTGCTGACCAAGGTTTCTTTAATTTTCGCTTCGACATGGACGGATTTGGGAATACAATCCGGTCAATTGTACGCAGTGAATTAAGACAGCGTAGTATTCGCGATGTCTTAGGGGCACGCCCACTACGTATCGGTGTGAACTATCACATGTTTTGGATGATGGGATCGCGCACCCCACCTATAAGCGGTAAGCACACCGGCCCATTCGTTGAGATCGCAGAAATGTTAGCGCTGGCGCTACAGAAGGAGGTTGAGCTAATCAACGTGCCGTTCTCTAAGTATATCGATGCACTTTCGTCGGGCCAAATCGATATGTTTGGTCCCACTATGATAGTCCCTAATCTTCCCGAACATATCCTCTTTTCGCGACCGCTATTTAGATTGGGGGCTTCAGCGGTATTTCGTAAACGTGAGCATCCAGATTTACCCAAGTTACCGGACCCAACTTTGGAGGATCTGAGCGATGAACGCTATCAGATTGCGGTTTTAAAGAACTCTTTTTTACACCTGATCGCAAATACCAGACTAAAGCGCAGTGATGCCACTTTGGTGCTTTGCTCTTCAGATGAAGAAGCGATTGAGCGCGTGACGATGCGGGGGGTTAGCCGCCCAGCCCATGTTTTTCTCACTAACTCTATGACCGCCTTGATAACAGCACGGGCGCATGCGCGCGATCTTTCGGTTCACTTTGTGACGCGTAACTCTTTGATTGACCTAGTTGAGGTGGGGGTAGCTATCAGACCAGACTGGCCTGAGATCCCCGTGGTGATTAATGACGCAATTCGATTTCTCTCCGAAAGAGGCGTAATCGCTGAGAGGTTGGCCAAAGTCTATACCGACGATTTTGCAAAGGTCGTTGAATACAATTGATCTCTAAAACTCTAAGTGTTGGAAGTAAGCAGCTTCAATATATGTACCCATTCCAGCTATTTTGCTTTTTTCCTACGTTTCCGAGTAAAATTAAGCATGCATAAAAATATTCTTCTTGCTTCAATCGTTTTTTCACTATTCGCTGGGTGCGTAGTGCATGAGCATGGCGCGCCCAAGGCTTCTCCCGGGCAGGTGCAAAAGAGTACCGGCTATAATCCCGCGTCGGGTAAATGCCACCCCAAAGGCGGCCCACCTGGGCAGACGAAGAAACATGGCGGTTGTTTTGGTCGCACGTCAGACAGTTGTGAATGTACTGACTAAGCGCATTTCTATAGCGTTCCCCCCATCTCCAGAAGCTCAAGCAATGACACCACAACTATTATGCCTGTCAATTCTGAATCAATTTTGCAATTTCACTTAATAACGCAATGTTATCTGAGTGGCCGGTTCTGCAAGCTGTGACCTTACCGCGAATCGGGCGACCAAGAAGATAAATGTCTCCGATCAGATCTAAGACTTTATGTCGAACCGGTTCGTCTTTAAATCGGAGAGTTGAGTTAATCGCCCCCTCCGGTCCAAACAGCACAAAGTTGTCAAAACGTCCGCCTAAGGCCAACCCCTTTCGCTGCATCTTCTCAATGTCACTCACAAAACCAAAAGTTCTGGCAGGAGCAATCTCTCGCTTATAAGACTCGATATCTCTAAGTGTGAAACCGATCTCCTGCTTCCCGAGAGGCAATGGGTACTCTAAGGTATAGTGTACAGAAAACTCATCGGCTGGCTCAATCCGCAGGAACTCTTTCTCATTACCAACTTGAATCACCCGATCAACTGCAATTTCAGCAATATCTTCAGATTGCTCCTCAATTCCAATCTCCTCAAATAGCGCACAAAAAGGGAGTGAGGACCCGTCCATAATCGGTACCTCGCCGTTGCATTTGATCATTAAGTTTGAAATTTTGTATGCGTGTAAAGCCGAAAGCAAGTGTTCAATTGTACCGGCGTACGCTTTACCACGTCTTACCGTTGTAGCAAGGCCCGTTGATTGAACGAAAGCCACATGGCCCGGAACTGTATCGGGATGAGAAACCTGGGTAAAATGAATGCCAGAATTTACCGGTAGTGGTTCCAAAATTAATCCACTTTTCTTCCCGGTATGGAGTCCCTGGCCGTAAAGCAGAGCGCTGCGCTTCAAGGTCCTTTGGCGATTCACGTCCCCGGCTAACGCCTGGCGATGAAATACAGATGTCAAGAGTTCTCCTCGCTGGGCCTTTCGTCCCAATCCGAGATCGATTAACTCGTTTCCGCTCTCATCAGCCTGGTCGTTAATAAATACGGTTCTCTCGTTTTTGAGAGCGCGATCAATCGCATCCAAGGTCAAATTTAAATCCAGGGGCTTTTCGATAAAGTCGCTCGCTCCAAGTTTAGTCGACTGAACCGCGCTCTCTATCGTTGCGTGTCCGCTAATCATGATTACAGGCAGGGCCGGATAGCGCGCCTTTATTCGACGCAAAGCCTCAATTCCATCCATACCAGGAAGCCAAATATCAAGTAACAGAAGGTCGATCCGTTGTTTTTCTAATAGGCTGATGGCAGCCTCTGCGTCAGATAGGGAGTGGACTTTATACCCCTCATCTTCGAGCGCCCCCGAGAGAGTACGGCGAATGCCATCCTCGTCGTCGACGATAAGTATTTCGCCACGCAAACGCGAGAGTACTTCTGTCGCATTAAAGTCAGATACGGCTTCCATCATCAATCTACGAAGTTCTTAACGAAGCTTGCTCCCTTTGAGAACAAGGTCTGTTCTCGTTCTGGGCCAACGCTAACTATCGATATCGGAATACCCAGAATCTCAGCAACGGTTGAGAGGTATAGCCTGGCGTTAATCGGCAGATGATGCCACTTACGCACTGAGCTAATATCCTCCTTCCATCCGTCTAGCATTATATACTGAGGCTCGACTTGAGCAAGTTCGTGGGCCAGAGCCGGAACATCCTCAACTTCCTTGCCATTTACCTTATAATTCACGCAGATAGCGATACGTTCGAAGCCACTCAGCACGTCTAACTTGGTTAGGGCCAACGAGTCGATACCGTTTAGTCGAACCGCTTTTCGCAGCGCAACCGCGTCAAACCACCCAGTTCGGCGAGGCCGTCCCGTAACTACACCGTACTCCCCACCTTTATCCCTAAGCTCCTTACCCAGCGGGTCGGGAAGCTCCGTGGGGAATGGGCCGCTCCCGACCCGGGTGGAGTAGGCCTTAGCCACTCCCAGCACGTAATCAATCCGACGCGGACCAATTCCACACCCGGTCGAAGCAGCTCCGGCAATAGTGTTTGACGAGGTAACAAATGGGACTGTACCAAACACCTGGTCGAGCAAAGTTCCCTGGGCTCCCTCGAAAACTACCTTTTTCTCCTGATCCAGTGCTTCATTCACAGCCAAACTGACATTAGAAATGAATGGCGCCAAGCGCGAGGCGAACCCTTCCAACTCACTCCATAGAGAGTCAAATTGAACTACCTGATTGCTTTCTAGTACGAACTTCAAATAGCGGTTAGCTTCCTCACAGTTCCGCTGCAAGCGCGGCTTTAATTGTTCTAGGGCCAACAAATCAGCAAATCTTACTCCGCTGCGTTTGGCCCGATCTTCGTATGCGGGCCCAATACCTCTACCCGTGGTTCCAATCTTATTTTCTCCGAGTTGCGCTTCTCTGGCATGATCGATTAATCGATGGTACGGCATAATAAGATGCGCGTCGCGATCGACAAACAATCTTGTCGCGTCAACTACGATTCCGGCTTTGGATAGGCGTTCCATCTCGTCAATTAAAACTTTTGGATCAACCACTACGCCAGCACCGATTAACCCAACCGTTCCTTGATGTAAAACTCCAGAGGGAATTAGTGATAGTTTGGTGGTTTGATTACCGACAACCAACGTATGCCCGGCGTTGTTTCCTCCTTGAAAGCGCACTACAAAATCTGCTCGCGCTGTAAGGTAATCTACTAACTTCCCCTTCCCTTCATCGCCCCATTGGGCTCCGATTACAGCTAGTCCTGGCATAGGTTCACCCGATAATTAAACCGAATAATCAGAGATTAAGTGCAATCTTCCACGATTGGTCAGAGTACGACAATACTCCAAGCGGTCTGGAAAGATCCTTCTGATCAAAATATAAAAAATCACTGTGCAGCGGAACCCCCACGGAGGGGAAGGCGGGGCACATACTTAAAGCTCTTTCACTTCCATGGTATAGCGCATGGGCCAATTGCGATTCGAGATGTAGCCGCTGCGTATCCGGGAAAAGCGCGCTCACAGATATCAGATCTTCACTACTTAGGAGATCTAGGGTCTTTGCTTTGGAGACTTCAAACGGAAAAGATGCTTCACGACGCAGCGATTCGAGTGCCGCTCCACATCCAAGCTTCTCCCCTAGATCGCGGGCCAGCGCTCTTACGTAAAATCCTTTTGAGCAGCTCAAGCTAAAGCCGACTCGATCATTCGATAGCAGTTTTAGTTCTAGACTATGAAGCTCCACACTGCGAGGCTTTAAGGCAAACTCCTCACCGCGTCGGGCAAGCTGGTAGCTTCGTTGACCCGCAATCTTGATTGCGCTGATCTTAGGGGGGATTTGATCTATCTTTCCTACAAACTCACGCGCTAATCCAGACAAATCAACCAAGCTTAAGTCAGCTGAGCTCTCTTCAAGGATCTCGCCGTCTAGATCGTCGCTTGAAGTTTTTACTCCAAACCTAATCGTACCACTATATCTCTTTCCACCAGACTCAACCAGCGATGCTAATCGAGTAGCGTTACCAATTAGGCAGACTAATAGTCCTGTAGCTGCCGGATCGAGAGTTCCAGCATGTCCGATTTTATCCGCACCAAGGCGAGCCTTCACTTGAGCGATGGCTTTAGCACTCGAGATCCCTGATGATTTGTCCAATAAAATAATGCCGTTCATAACTTAACCAATCTTTGACAGCTGCTCGCCTATCTGCGCTAAGAGCAACGGCCTAAACTCTTCAAGCTCCTTTCTCGAGCGGAAAGCAGCTGCGGCCTTATGTCCGCCGCCACCAAACCGGGCGGCAATACTTGATACATCTACCGATGGTGATTTGGATCTCATGCTGATTCTCCAAATCTCAGAGTCTTTCCTAATAAAAACAGAGACAATAACTCCCTCAATTGAGCGAATCTCATCAATTACCCCCTCCATCTCTGGATCGCTTACATTGAACCGAGAAATAACATCTTTGGTGGCAATAACCTCACCCAACTTGCCATCAAAATGGTAGTTCATTTGATTAATTAGAAACGACTTGAACGCGACCGATGCCTTAGTGCGATTATGGAATAAAGGATCGGCGACTTCCTGCGCAACAGCCCCACACTCAATAAGATCAGCAGCGACCCGAAAGGTCTCCGCTGAGGTCGAGCGAAAGCGGAATGAACCTGTATCGGCCATGACTCCAGTCAGCAAGGCTGTAGCCGACTCCCTAGAGATTTTTTTCCCGGCTCGGAGCAGCAACTTATAAACCATCTCACAAGTGGAGCTGGCTTGAGCATCAACCCAGTTAAGCGTTCCAAAATTAGTATTGGAATGGTGATGATCAATGTTGATCATTTTGGGATGCTTCTCAAGTTTGGAGCGAAAATCATCACCGAAGCGGGTGACATCGCCGCAATCTAAGACGAGCAGCCAATCATCGCCCAACTCCGGCACGAAATTACTAACCTCAGAAGCGCCCGGAATAAAAAACAACGATTCTGGGACTTTCGACTGATTGATCAATCGAACCTTTACGCCTGATTCACGCAACGCAATCCCCAACCCGCAGATTGACCCCAAGGCATCAGGATCGGGATTTACGTGACTAAGCAATACGCACTGCTTAAGCTCGGTCAACGGAGCGATCAGAGCCTCTAATCCGTCATTCTTCCCCAGCATTCTTCGCTCCAACTGCCTCTTCCTCGGAGGAATGGTCAACGTGCGCTCGACTTAACAACCGAGCTGAGTCGGCCACTACATCCAACGTATCATCATAAAAGAATTTTATCTGGGGTACTATTCTGGTTCCAAGCCCTTCCGCCAGTTCGCGCTTAAAAAGTCCTCTGGCAGCCTCAAACGCATTGGTAACGTCGTCAATACGCTTCTTACCACCACTCACTGACCAGTATACTTTGGCGATGCTCATGTCGGCGTTAACTCGGACAGATGTAATTGTTACTAAGGCAAAGCGTGGATCACCCAAATTCAGCAACTTCCATGCGAGAATCGAGCGAACCTGCTCTGAGACACGGTGTAAACGCCTTTGTGTTGTCATTTAAACTTTTAATCTAGAGAATTAATCTAACGTTTGAGCAATCTCTTTCACCTCGAACACTTCGAGAACATCGCCAACCTTTAGATCGCTGTACTGTTCCAATCCTATTCCGCACTCAAAACCAGTCTGAACCTCTTTGACATCATCCTTGAAGCGTCTGAGACTGGACATCTTGCCTTGGTAAACCACGACGTTGTCGCGGAGCAGTCTCACATTGGATCCTCGCTTGACCATACCATCGGTGACGTAGCAACCTGCAATTACTCCGATCTTTGGAATAGTGAAGGTGTTTCTTACTTCGACTCTACCGAGGCTTGATTCTTTTCTAATCGGGGCAAGTAGTCCAGCCATTGCCTTTTTGATGTCGTCGATCAGATCGTAAATCACGTTGTAATACCGAATCTCAATACCGCTTGCTTCAGCGTCCTCAGCTGCTCGAGGCTCAGCCCTTACCCCAAACCCAACTAAAATTGCTCTTGAAGCAATTGCTAACTTGACGTCACTCTCGGTAATAGCCCCAACTCCATTATGCACTATCTTCACACGTACGGACTCACGAGAGAGCGCGTTAACCGCTCCAGCAATCGCCTCAACCGAACCTTGAGCATCAGCTTTCATAATTACGTTAAGCTCAGGTGCCTCTGACTGCTTGGCACGTTTAGCGAACTCTTCTAACGTCATCGGACCGCCAGCCGCAGCTAGCAATTCTTTCTTCTTACGGCGCTCAGCTCTAACGAAAGCAACCTCTCTGGCTTTAGCATCGGAATCAACAACATAAAAGTCATCTCCTGCTGATGGCGGCCCGCTAAAGCCGGTGATCTCAACTGGCATCGACGGTGCGGCAGTTTCGACTGCTTCGCCAACATCATTCATCATCGAACGCACGCGGCCGAACTCTGCTCCAGCGACGAAAGACTCTCCAACTCTAAGAGTACCCTTCTGCACAAGAACAGTGGCGACAACTCCTCGTCCTCGCTCCTGCTTTGATTCGATTATCGTGCCAGCCGCACGCACTTTCGGGTTAGCCCTAAGCTCTTTAACCTCGGCCTGCAATAATACCCCTTCCAACAACTTCTCAACTCCATCTCCACGCAAAGCTGAGACTGGGAAAAACATCGTGTCGCCACCCCATTCTTCGGGTTGGAGGCCCTGCTCAGCTAGTGCCTGCTTAATTCGGTCAGGATTCGTGCCGGGCTTATCGATCTTATTCAGTGCTACGACGATCGGAACCTTTGCCGCCTTAGCGTGATTAATCGCTTCGATCGTTTGCGGCATCACACCATCGTCAGCAGCGACTACCAGGATCACGATATCGGTAACTTGGGCTCCACGAGCACGCATTTCGGTAAAGGCAGCATGGCCCGGTGTATCGATAAAGGTTATCGCATTTCCACTTTCCAACTTAACAGTGTAGGCGCCGATATGCTGGGTAATTCCGCCATGCTCTTTCGCAGCAACCGAGGATTTTCTGATCTTATCAAGAAGTGAGGTTTTGCCGTGATCGACGTGACCCATCACAGTCACGACGGGAGCCCGTGCAATCAAATCTTCTGGGATGCCATCTTCGCTTTCTATTGCGGCAGTTTCATCGTAAGCCACCGATTCGACACTATGTCCAAACTCTTCCGCTACAATCGTTGCCGTATCAACATCGATCGTCTGGTTAATCGTAGCCATAACACCAAGGTCAATCAGTTTGGCAATCACTTCGCCCGCTTTCAAACTAAGCGCGCGAGCTAAATCTCCAACTGTAATTACCTCATCAATCCGCACAACCCGCTTTTGAGTCTTCGGGGCAGCTTTTTCCGACAATATAGAAACTTCCTCATGAGCGTCAGTTTCTTTATCGCGACGCTTTTTCCCAGCACGCCGCGGTACTCCGCCCTCATAATCAACTAAATTTACGCGGGTTATTTCTCGCTTTCGTGAACGTTTTTCACGCGCCTCAGAGCGACGCTTCTTGCCATCATCATCTTCCTCGGTCTCAGGTACCGCCACAACGCCGGGGGCCGGCTCCGCCACTTTTACCTTGGCTTTTACGACTTTCTTAGTAGGTAGAGTAATTTTTCCAAGAATTTTTGGACCAACTCCTCCTTTCTTTTCTACTTGAGCTCCATCACTTACTGCTTGTGATCGCTGCTCAACTGAAACGGTGTGCTCACTCGGAGCGGTACTTGGTTCCTCCTCGCTCGCAACCTCTTCTGCAGCGAGTGCCTCAACTGTGACCTCGGCTACACTACTCTCCTCCTTGAACTCCAACTCTTCAGCCGACTCCTCAGGAACTGATTCAACTGAGGCCTCCCTAGCGAGCTCGTCTTTGCTCTTAAAAATTGAGTCAAGAGTCGGAGGCGCCGATTGGGACATTCCGTTTTCGGAAGCAATTGAAGTTTCAGTATGTCCTCTTTCATTAGCAACGACCGAGCCCGCGGCGGCGTCTGCTGATTGCCCGCCTTCCTCCTCATCTGAGGAACGACGACGCCTGATGATGTCACCTTTACGGCGAACGGTGATTGTCGCCCCTGTGGATGCGTCAACCTCTCTACGTTCCTTGACTTCGGATGCTGGTGCAGCACCGATTGCCAAGCGAATGAAGGCCCGACGAATCATATCGGCTTCGTCCGATTCGAGCGAATTGGAATGGGACTCCTTGCCCTTCATCCCAAGTTCCTTAGCGCGTAACACAACCGCACGGTTATCAACGCCAAGCTCTTTGGCTAACTCATATATCCTAATCTTTCCCATATAACCGCCGTATACTCACAAACTTGAAAAACTCACTCTTCTTTCAATCTGGCCCTAAATTGAGCCAAAATCTCTTTCGTTACCGAACCTTTCCCTAACCTAAAAGCCCTGCTCCAAACTTCAGGAGGGGGAAGCATCAAGCTACATTGGACATGCAGATAAGCTCCTCGGCCCTGTAGCTTTCTCTCTCTATCTAAAACCAACTCACCTCCGCGCCACACTACTCGCAGAAGCCCACCCTTATTCTCTTTGCCTCGACATACGAGACACGAGCGAACGGGCTTGACCGGGGTGCGTTCACCAAAGTTAAGCCTTTGCTCTGAACGCTTTCTCGGGAGTCCCGACATAATCCTCCCACACAAAAACTAATAAAACCCAATCAAACTAAATTCCCGGCAGCGCCCTATCTGCAGGCTTGCTTTTAAGAAACGCATCGGTTGCTTCACGCACAGACGACACATCGTCTTCACTAAGACCAGCCGCTTCCTGAATCTCTTCAAGCTCGGCAACTGCCAAACTTTGAATCGTCTTATAACCTCCGGATTTTAGCTTCTCCTTTATTTCCGGGCTCAACATCAACTTATCTAAGTCAGATAAGGCATTCTGAGAACGTGTCTCCTCATCTTCTTCCTGCTCAGGGAGGGTTTCCACGTATTCACGCGCGCTCTGCAGTATCTGAGAAGCACGCTCAGATGTGATTCCTTCAATCTCTGTCAGATCCTCGACAGCAGCCTCAGCCACTTCTCGCGCGCTTCTATATCCAGCCTGGTAGAAAATTTCGGCATAACCCAAACCAATTCCAGGAATACTTTCGAGAGATGTTCTGGCACGCTTAGCTTCCTCTTCAGCCAGAGAAACGCTGCGGACATCGATCTTCCATCCGGTAAGCTTACTTGCCAACTTGACATTCTGTCCCCGTCTACCGATGGCAAGCGATAGTTGGTCGTCTGGTACGACTACCTCCATTGAATGTTCATCTTCGTCCACAACTACACGCGCTACTTCGGCGGGTGCCAATGCGCGAGCAACGAACGATGGCTCGTCCAAAGTCCAAACGATAATATCTATTCTCTCACCACGGAGCTCTTGAACCACGGCTTGAACACGCGAACCTTTGATACCGACACACGCGCCAACAGGATCAACGCTGGTATCGTTCGAATAAACCGCAATCTTGGCGCGTTCTCCGGGTTCACGCGCTGCTGCCTTTATCTCTACGATCTTTTCAGCGATTTCCGGTACTTCTATCTCAAACAGCTTCTTAAGATAATCAGGATGGCTGCGGGTTAAAATTACTTGCGGGCCGCGCGCTGAAGGATCAACGTCCAGGATCATACTGCGAATACGATCACCACGTCGGTATCTCTCGCGCAGGATCTGCTCACGCCTCGGCATGACCGCGTCGGTACGACCTAAGTTGACGATCAGATTGCCCCTCTCGTAGCGCTGCACGATCCCATTAACTAAGTCACCCTTACGGCCCTTAAACTCGTTATAAATAATATCTCGCTCAGCGTCTCGAACTTTCTGAAGGATCACCTGCTTGGCGGTTTGTGCCGCAATTCTGCCGAGCACATCGGTTTCAAGTTTGCGCCCCAGCTCGTCCCCTACACGCGCATCGGCATCATACATTTTTCGTGCCTCATCCAGCGAAATCTGAGTAGCGTGATCTTCAACCTTCTCAACAACCGTACGAAACTCGATCACCTCGACTATTCCAGTCTCTTCATTGAACTGAGTCTCAAGGATCAGGTTATGTCCGAAGTGCTTTCTCGCAGCGGAAAGCATGGCAGACTCGATCGCTTCAATCAGGACTTTGCGATCGATACCTTTATCTTTACCGATCTGCGAGAGAAGTGAATTTAATTCTGATCCCATAAATTAATTCCCGTATTTTCATTCAAATAAAAAATCTACTTGAGCTTTTTCAACATCGGACAGCGGAATTGTAACGGCCTCACCGGTCCGCTCATCAAGCAAATCAATTCCAGTGTCGTCAAAGCGCTTAAGTTCTCCTTTTAAAACCTCCGAAGCGCCGTTTGCGCGAGTGATTATTTTTATGCGCTCACCAACCGCTGAATTAAAATGCTCAGGACGGGTAAGCCTGCGATTAACACCTGGCGACGAAACTTCCATCGCTCCACTCCATTCCTCGCCGTACTCAGCTTCGAATAGATCGCTTAGACGTCGATGCACAGAGGCACAGTTATCAATGCTGATGCCACTAGACTTTAGATCATCCCTTGCAATAAATACCTTCAAGGGCTGACGCTTGTCTTTAGGAACTACGATATCGAACAGACGGAAACCTTCGTCCCGCACAATCGGGTCGATCACCGCCCAAAATTCATCGTAACTTCTTGGTATAGTCATCAGTTTAGTACCGAGTTAATCCAACCGCCATCCAACCCCATTATCTCACCTACCAAGCAAAGGCCTTCCGTCGTCGTACTGTCAGTGACCAGTACAACCCGAACCTTTTAACTATTTCCGCATTAAGGCAGGAAAAAGGGAGGGGTAAACCAACAAAAACTCGAATAAAACCGAAGGGAATATAGCACTTACAACCGCGATCGAGCAAGCAGTTGGCCTAATCTCAGGGGTTGAATATTTGGATCGACTAAGCGACTGATATTGCTAGAAAGTATCGCCTCTGTGCCGCTAAGGGATAGGTGAGCAGGCGCTCTTCAAGCCTGATTAGGGACCCGTAGCATATTTTCTTCGGCAGTCTCGTGCCATCTCAGAAACTCGAGCTCGTGCCCAATTTACAGCCTGCTGTCTAATTACCCCTTCCTCCCTAGACTGCGCCGACCCGGCCCACGATCTCACCGGAGCAAAGGAAGCCTCGTCCGAAATAAAAGTATCGGAGCTCGAACATTTGGTCATCCCGTTTAGTACTGGGGATCGGAAAATGGGATCGATTGCCAAGACCATTAAGCCACCACCGTGAAACACCTCCTCGGCACCGAGGCGAGTAAGGTTCTTCAAGTGCTTAAAAGATTGAAATCCCCTCCCCTCGCACGTGACCAATGTTGCAACCGAGGGGGAGATTCCCTCTCGTGTCAACATTTTAACCAGGGTACGGACGGTCTTACCGGTGTCGATTAACTCAGTTACAATTAGGGGCTTAACCCCAATCTCCAATCGATACCGATTTAATG
>CAZJXY010000050.1:0-13464 GCA_964549925.1 uncultured Bdellovibrionales bacterium
ATCCCTGTTGTTGTGAGAAATGTTCTCCTGTTCAGCTCAGATGTTTGGTGCAGAAACGTCGGAACGCTTGGAGGCGTAAATTATAATGGGCAGACCAGTCTACCCCCACGAACTAAAGGACCCAGATTTTTCATGGTTAATCTCAAATTACCTAGACAGGAATCCAGGTTGGGTAGTCGTTGATAGGACCCTACTTCCAGTAGTGCTGATTAACACGGCTTCGGAGTCCCCGGCAGAGCTTCCTGCGGTTTCTAATGGATTGCTCCCGGCTCCACTCGATCAGTCAGTGAAGGCGGCAGAAAAATAAAGTTTCTTCAAAACCTCACCAGTTTTTGATCCGCGATGCAGAGCGACTTCTTTCGGAGTTCCGGCGACTATTACTTTTCCCCCATTTTTGCCCGCCCCGGGACCGAGATCAATAATTCTGTGTGCTTGAATTAGTACTGCTGGATTGTGCTCAATTGCGATGATGGAATGTCCCTTGTCCAAGAGGTCTGAAAACATGGAAAACAGGGTAGGCAGTTCTTGCGGTCCTAAACCAAGCGATGGTTCGTCAAAAATGTAGAGCCAATTTCGGCTCGACCGAAGCATAGTTTCCAGGATCTTGATGCGTTGTAACTCGCCTCTGCTTAAGGAGGACAGCGCTTGGCCGAGCTTCAGATACTGCAGCGAGAACTTTTTCAGTAATTGAAAGACCCTAATTGCTACAACACCAAACAGTCGTTCAACCTCGGAAATCTCAAGTTTAAGCGCGGCGCCGATATTTACCCCCTTGACTACAACACTGCGTACCACAGCAGAAAAAATCTCTCCGTAGCACTCTTTACAGGGCATCCTCAGATCGGAATGGGAAAGATGGCCTTGGGGAACTTCGCCCGTGCCCTGGCAAGCTTTACATAGGTTACTTTTATTACGCTTGGGTGAAGCACAGAAGTCCCGTGGTTTAAGTCCTAGGGCCTTAGCTAAGGGCAATGCTGCAAAGAACTGTTCGAACTTCTCGTCCAAGCCTAGAATCGAAGCTATTGTTCCAGAGGCGCGTCCATCCCATCCCGATACGAACTGTACTTTGCTTATTGGTTCGTAGTGGCTGAGCGAAAAAGTGGTAGGGGCTCCACCTGATTTCTCATCCTTTGTTAACTTGGCCTGTAGCGTTGGAAGTAGTGCGCCAACTACCAGGCTACTTTTCCCACTGCCAGATACTCCGCTTACACAGGTAAGTCCGCCCAACACAAAGGACGCGTCGATGTTCTGTAAGTTTCTAAGAGTTACCCCGCGAATCTCCAGGTAATCATTTGAGGTTGGCGCGGCGAGTCGGGGAGATGCTCGATTGAGTCTGTCCTGATCGAGGTATTTTCGTGATGACTGTGAAATTATTTTTCCACCGTTCACACCACCACCATCGCCAAGCTCGATTAAATTATCAGAAGCCTCAATTAGGTCCTGACGTTGCTCGGAAATTATCAGGGTGTTTCCTGACTCGGTCAGATTATTCAGAAGGGAAATTAGCTGTGCGGAGTCAGAATAATGCAATCCAGCGAAAGGCTCATCCAATGCATATACCACTCCATGGGTCCTAAATAACAACTGCTTGGCAAGTCTTAAGCGCTGCAGTTCCCCGCTAGATAAGGTCTTAATCGCCCGCGCAAGGGTCAGATGTCCTAGTCCGATGTTATACAACTGCTCTATCATCGCAGCTAAATTTCCTTGTAGCTTATCGTTTTTGGAGAACGCGCCTAAGAGTGACTCGAACTCCATCTGCGCTATTTCTTCGAATTGGATAGCTCGCTTTTGGGGAGGATCGAACAGTTCTATCTCCGACCGCATTGCCTGCCTTTTCCAAGGTTCGCAATTTTGCTGGTCACTAACTTTTAAGGAGAAATCTGATTGATCTAACTTTAAAGCCTCGATGCCGCATGCGGAACACACTCCGAAGGGAGAAAGCTCCAGTATCGAGGGCAGAAGCTGGCAATTATCTGATACTAACTCTCGCATGCGTATAAACTTTGGATTCAGTTCTAGCGCCGTTTCGAAAGAGGCGCTGACTCTCTCGGCAGATACTCCCGAATTCAGTCGGTCAATCACGATCTCAACTTCGGCCGGCGAATGACTGCGTGTCGGCTCGTCGCTAGTTAATTTTTCGGAATCGATGAATTCACTGAATCCTAGCTTCGAGAAACTTGGGACTCTAGGGCTCAAACGCACTACCGCGCTTAAGATATAATCTTTTTTTGAGGAGATTTTTAAAATCTCAAACAATTTCTCTTCAATAAATGAGATGTGGCTATGAATCACACTGGAACCGCAATTGTAGCAGCGCGTCTTTCCGTCTAACAGAATGATCCCCCCGAGAGCAGTATCCAACCCTAAAAAGCTCGCAATTGTAGCATCTCGACTTCTGGTCTGAACCGCTTCAAATGCAACAACCGGCGGGAGATGTTCAATCATATCAACTTTTGGCTTCCGATAGACCTGGCTCTCGGATTTCAATTGAACTTGCCGAGGGTCCAATAAAGATAGTTTGTACAACCTGAAGCGACCTTCGGCTGCAATTGTGTCAAACACTAGTGAAGATTTGCCGCTACCAGAGGGACCAGTTACGACAGTGAGCTTTCCCTTCGGAATTTCAAGCGAAAGGTTTTTAAGATTATTCTCTCGAGCTCCAACTATCTTGATCGAATTCAAGCGCCCAGTTCTCGCTTTACACTCTCAATCCTATCAACCACGAGCTTCTGGTATCTATTGAGATTTTCCTGGTTATCGGCTTCAAAGCGCATCACTAAAACCGGCTGAGTATTTGAAGCGCGCACAAGCCCCCAGCCTTTATCGAAGGTAACCCTCACACCATCAATCGTATTGGTTTCAAATTCGGAAAAAAGCTGCTTAGCTCGATCGACGATTTTAAACTTCACTTGTTCTGGGCAATCGACTCGGATCTCGGGAGTGGAGACTCGTTTTGGTAGGTCGCTAAGCAGTTTGGAGAGTGGCTGCTCGGTGTTAGTCAGTATTTCACAAAGCCTGAGCGAAGCATACACAGCGTCATCAAAGCCGTAAAAACGGTGCTTAAAAAAGATATGGGCGCTCATTTCACCCCCTAATGCTCCGCCGGTTTCTTTGAGTTTGTTCTTAATCAGCGAGTGCCCAGTTCGTCCCATGATCGCATTTGCACCGCGGCTCTTTAGATCCGAGAACAGCAAATCTGAGCATTTTACGTCTCCGATGATAGTAGCATTTGGTATCTCTTTCAAAATCGACCGTGCGAAGATTAATAGAAGCATATCGCCATGGATCACCTGACCATTCTCATCAACCGCGCCGATCCGATCTGCATCTCCGTCCCATCCGATCCCTAAGTCAGCTTTTGTCTCACGAACCTTGGCTATCAAATCATGCAGATTCTCTAATACTGTTGGATCCGGATGGTGATTGGGAAACATGCCGTCCGGCTCACAGAAAAGTTCGTGAACCTCAAACCCCAGCGCACGCATAATTTTGGGACCGGTAATTCCTCCGACGCCGTTTCCGGCATCAACTACCACTTTGATCTTTCTTTTACCCAAATGGTCCTTAATGTTCTGAGTCAGATCCTTAACGTAGGTATCCAACACCTCCTTCTTCGAGATTTGCCCTCTTTGTTTCTGTTGCGGATCTTGATTTTGCAGTTTAATCATCCGCTCTTTTAGATCCTGGATCTCTGCGCCCGATAGGGTATGGGTGCCCAGACAAATCTTAAATCCATTCATGTCGGGTGGATTGTGACTTCCGGTAACTTGGATACCACCGCCAAGATTATGGGTATAGACGGTGTGATACAGCACAGGGGTTGGAACCATGCCGATGGAGAAACAGTTTATTCCTTCATCCGCCATTCCGCGCAGTAAGGCCTCGCAATATTGGGGCGAGGACTTTCGGGCATCATATCCGACGGCTATGTTATCCTGCCTATTTTCAGAGGCCAAACTACCGTATGCCCGCCCCAAAAGGTAGGCCAGGTCAGCCTATAAATCCTGATCGACGTATCCGCGTATGTCGTACTCCCTAAAGATTAGAGGATTAATCTTCATAGCCCTTCTCCAAATAATTTATTTTAGCTCAGATCTTTTTTTCTACGTTATGCTTTTTTATTAGATCGACCGTAAAAAAACTCATCATTTTTTCTTCAATTTTTTGACGCTCAAGAAGCGATCTAATTTCTGCTTTAATTGTCTCGGTTGCCCCACTGTCCTCAGAGAAGCGCTCCTCAAGCAAAAAGATATGATAACCGGCTGGTGACTCAACCACCTCACTAGTTTCCCCAGCTTTTAGCAGTAACACGGCGTCCAAAATAGCCGGGGACAGCTCACGCTCCAACACAACTCCAAGGCTCCCGCCATCCTTGGCCTCGGGACCGTCTGAGTAGAGCTTGGCGAGTTCAGTAAAATCTTTTCCATCGGCCAACTCTCGATTTATCTTTTCAATCAGAGCCTCAGAGTCACTGTCGCTTCTAATCGTGCCATCTCGCGCAGTATTTGAGATTAAAATTTGGTGAAGTTTGACCTTTGTTCCGGATTGAGAAAATTCCGGGTGCTCGCGAGCGTAGGACTCAATCTCCTCATTGGTAACGCCCGCTCCATCTCTAGCTAAAGATGCAGCAAGTTTAGACTTTAAAATGTCTATCTCAATTTTCTGCTTATAGTTTTCTATATTAACGCCTTCTTTTTTTAGAGCACCATCCAAGGCACTACGCTCGATGCCGTTCCGCTTGGCTACCTCGACTAGATAACCTTCGATGTCATCTGCTCCCACAGCTGGGATCCGACGAGACTTAGCTTCTTCCTTTATAAGCATCTCTTGGATTATTTGATCGAGTGCGTATCGAAATTCAGGGTCTGTAGACGCCTGCTCAGCTGTTAGCCTCCGCGGAGGATTTAATCTGGCGTTGACCTCGCTAACCGTGATCGGCATGCCATTGACCGAAGCGGCCACGGAATCCAGCACGGTTTCGCATCGACCCGAGTCGGTTAAAAAGAGATGCTGGGTTATTATCAGAACGAGCGTGAGAATGAAGCGCTTCATATTCATATGATTAACTTCTATCATTAACGCGGGTGGAATTACAACGCCGTTACATCGTTAATAAGCCCCTCGGTAATCTTGTATAACTGATCAATGTCCTCGGCTGCAAACACACCTACATCGATACTGAGAGAGTGGTTACCGGAAAGTCTGACCTTATCTTTGTTGGACTTCACAAAGCTTTCCATCCGTTCAGGAGCAATTTTTGCTCTAGGGTGGAACGTCAGAACCAGTCGATTACCTGAAACTTGAGCCCGCTCAATACCTGAGACACGTAACAATCCTCGATATCGCATTAGTTTTACTAAAGTACGTACCTCCTTTGGTCCATGTCCAAATCGATCCTCTATCTCATCTTCCAATTCGTGAGCTTCTTCAAAGGAGCTAATTGTTGCAAGGCGTTGATACAAAATTAAGCGCTCCGATGCCTCCGGAATGTAAGATTCTGGTATAAAGGCATTAACGCCAATCTTAAGCTCAGGATCTATCGTCTCGCTGACATCTGGCTCCTCACCTTTCAGATTTAAGATCGCCTCTTTCAGTATGCGATTATAAAGCTCAACACCAACAGCCTCGACATGTCCCGATTGATTTTTCCCGAGGAGGTTTCCAGCTCCCCGAATCTCCAGGTCTTTGGTGGCGAGGTTAAATCCGAGTCCGAGTTCGTCCATGTCTTGAAGTACCGAGAGCCTTTTTCTCGCGTCGATCCCTAGCTTCGAAGGTTCGGGTGTTAGCAGATAGGCATAGGCCTGACGGGTGCTTCGACCGACCCGGCCGCGAAGCTGGTAAAGCTGAGCTAATCCAAAAGTATGGGCGTTATTGATTAAGATAGTATTGGCATTTGGGATATCCAACCCAGATTCAACGATTGTGGTGCTAACCAATACGTCCTTTTTCTTTTCAATAAACTCAAGCATTACATCTTCAAGCTCCTTTTCGTTCATCTGCCCGTGGCCGTATATCATACGCGCCTCTGGAACGAGTTGAGCAAGTCTTCCGGTTACAACGCTAATATTGTTGACCTTGTTGTGGATATAAAAGCATTGACCGCCGCGCTGCAGTTCTCGCAATACTGCATCTCTAACAACTGAGTCTTCATACCGAGCCACATAGGTTCGAATACTCTTACGATCGTTGGGTGGAGTGCTGATAATGCTGATATCTCGAATTCCAAGGAGAGCCATGTGCAGTGTGCGTGGAATAGGAGTGGCAGTTAGTGTGAGCACATCCACATTTCGGCGTAACTGTTTTAGGCGCTCCTTGTCTTTGACTCCAAAGCGGTGCTCTTCATCCACAACTACTAATCCGAGGTCTTTGAACACCACTCCGCTCTGTAATAGTTTATGCGTTCCGATTATAATGTCGATTTCACCATTGGATAGCTTAGAGAGGGTTTCCTTGTTCTGAGCCGGTTTGTAAAACCGACTAATTGCTCCAATTTGAACTGGGTATCCGGCAAAACGCTCCTGAAAAACGAGTTTGTGCTGTTCGACCAGAATTGTAGTTGGCACCAGCACAGCTACTTGCCTGGCATGTTGAGTACATTTGAAGGCTGCGCGTAAGGCCACCTCTGTCTTGCCATATCCTGCATCGCCGCATACTAATCGATCCATCGGAGTAGGGGAGCTCATGTCTTGCAGCGTGTCTTTGATGGCGCTTAGTTGATCCGAGGTCTCATCGAAGCCAAAGCCGTCAGCAAATCTCTCATCTTCAGCACCGGGTGGCTCAAAGCGCCAGCCTGAAACACTTTTTCGGGTAGCATAAAGCTTGATTAGATCGCCAGCTAGAGCGACGACTGACTCTCTAACTTTAGCTTTGGCACGAGCCCAACGGGTTGTGCCGAGCTTATCTAGTTTTGGTGAGCGGCCTTCTTCGGCCCGATATTTTTGAATCTTTCCGATGTTTTCAACCGGCAAATAGAGAACACTCCCGCCGCCATATTCTAGATGTAAAAAGTCATGCCCTTTACCTTCAATCTGTCGATGCATCAATCCGTGATACCTTCCGACACCATAGTCTATATGAACTATGAAATCCCCAGGTTGAAGTTGCGTAAGGGAGGCGATGTATTTCTTAACCGATCGCGTGGCTCGTCCTTTCTTGTGCGAGCGGTCGGAGAAAATCTCTCTCTCTGCGATAAAGGCAATCTTCTCGCTTGGAAGTTGAAACCCGTGAGATAGCGAGCCAATTAGTATGGCCAGCGGGATTAAACTCCTGCCGGCAATCCAGTCAGTGGGATTTTTTGAACTAAATTCGGCTAGTATATCATACTCAAGCAGCAGTTTTTTGAGCCTCTCGGCGCGCTGGTTCGTACCAACCACAAACAAGATCTTGAAGCCTTCGTTTCTCAATTTCTCAATTCTTTCGACCAATGGTGCAAGAGCTTTTCCGCTCCCAATCTGGGAGCGGAGACGTGTTGAAAGTTCAAGATTTGATATTGTTCTGACTTTTCGCTCGGGTATGGCTGGTTCGGCATCGAGCTGATGCAAGTTAAGTTGGTTTAGATAAATTTGGTCAAAGTCAGAAAGCCGGTTCCTAAATTCCTGTTCAGATAAGTAATTCAAGTGCGGATTTGCGATTAATCGATGCTCTCCCTCGAATTGCTTGGAGCGTTGATTAATCAGCTCCATGAATGTGCTTATTTCAAAACCAAGCTCGACTTCGTCGTCTAAAACTATTGTTGTGTTGGATGGGAGAAAATCAAAGAGACTAGGAAGCGTCTGATAAACTTGACCAAGAAAATGTTCCATCCCGGGGAAAATTGCGCCGTCATGTAACGCTTCAATGATGCGTGAGCTCTCGCGCACAGGAGTCTCGAGTTCTAATGCTCGCTTTTTGATCTGCTCTATCGCTTTGCTTTTAAAATTAGGATCACAGACGCTTGGCAAAAAGCACGGGAATTCAACAACTGGGGTGATCAGCAGCTCACTAGCTTCGCTTATTGTTCTTTGTGATTCCGGTGAAAAATGCCTAATGCCGATCACCTGATTACCGGAGAATGAGAGGCGGATTGGTTGTGCACATTGAACAGGGAATAAATCTAGTACACCGCCGCGCACTGCGATGTCCCCGACTTGCTCTACCAAAGAGGTATCTCTGTATCCAAGGGCGTGCAGTCGTCGGGTCAGGGCTATCGGCTCAATCTGAGCTCCAAGCTCAATTCGGGTTGTGCCCTGGGTAATGAATTCAATCGGAATTGTTCTCTGCAGCAGCGCTCTGGGTGAGCTAATGGCGATAAATTCCTTAGCACTAGATATGACTTGTAACCCATAGATTCGTTGTGCAGAGGTTTCTACGCTGGGCGAGAGCGATTCAAAGGGTAGCACGTCCCATTCCGGATATATTAGCGGAGACTGATTGTAGGGAAGAAAGAACTGGGTATCCGCAAGCAGACTTTCACTAGCAGTTCTGTCTTTACTAATTACCAATATTGGTGAAGAATTAGCGCTAAGGGTTGCGATAAACCAGCCCCGTGCAGAACCGGAAAGTCCAGAGACTCTTTCGATTTTTCTCTGAGGTTTGGGTTGCACGCTAGTTTGTTGTAAAATAGACTTAGATTTAAGATATTATTTGAGTGGTTAGCCTTATGCTCTCTAGACTATGTTCCAAACCAGGGGGAGAGGGGAAGATGGTACGAAATCGCCTTAAGTTGCTCCGTTCAGATCGTGCCGCCAGTTTGTTGGAATATGCTCTGCTTCTCACTCTAATCGTCGTGGCAGGAATTGCTGCTCTGCAGGCGTTAAAGAACAGTGTCAGTCAGCAGTTCTCCGTTGTGGCTAGCTCAGTGTGATAAGTATCTGAAATCTTTAGGATACTAAAAACTCGTATTCGTTTACTAAATCTTCGTAGCTGTCGATATCTACCGTAGATCCGGGCTGTACGCCTCTACGCTAATTATCGTGAAGATTTTTTATGGATATTACGCAGTTACTGACATTTGCAACTCAACAAAAGGCTTCCGACCTCCATATTAGCTCCGGTGAGCCTCCAATGATCCGAGTCGATGGGGATGTAAAGAAAATAAAAGTCCCAGCGCTTACAGCGGAGCAGACCCATGCCATGGTCTACGACATCATGGGTGACACTCAGAGAAAGATTTTTGAAGAGTTTAGCGATGTCGATTTCTCGATCGATATTGGCGAAATTGCCCGCTTCCGGGTCAACGTGTTTCGACAAAAGCGCGGAGTTGGAGCAGTTTTTCGAACTATTCCGACCAAGATTTACTCGATGGATCAGCTCAATCTCCCACCGATTTTAAGGAAACTAACAGAGTACGAGAAGGGATTGATCCTGGTTACCGGCCCCACCGGTTCGGGGAAATCAACCACCTTAGCGGCAATGTTAGATCACATCAATGACAACTTTGAGGGGCACATTCTTACGATCGAGGACCCGATCGAATTTGTTCATAAAACAAAGAAGTGTCTAGTTAACCAACGCGAAGTTGGACCGCACACAAAATCATTCTCAAACGCTTTAAGGGCAGCTCTTCGTGAAGACCCGGATATTATTCTGGTCGGTGAAATGCGTGACCTTGAGACAATTCAGCTCGCGCTTACGGCGGCAGAAACCGGTCACCTGGTGTTTGGAACGTTGCATACGTCGAGCGCTCCGAAAACTGTAGATAGAATTATTGACGTCTTTCCGGCTAATCAACAAGCACAAGTGCGCGCCATGTTAGCCGAGTCTCTGCAGGCCGTTATTACACAGACACTATGTAAACGTAACGGTGGCGGACGGGTTGCTGGACTAGAGATTTTAGTGGGAACTAATGCGGTCAGAAATCTAATTAGAGAGGGAAAGATCCATCAGATCCCAAGTATGATGCAGACAGGTCAGAGTGCAGGAATGCAGACTATGGAGATGCACCTTCTGGACCTCGTGGCTCGAAACCTAATTAGCCGCGAATCCGCTATTGAGAAAAGTGGAAATCCAAATCTATTTAAGGAGATTGATGAGGCCAATCAGCCGAAATTGGCGAAAGCTGGTAGATAGAAAAAGTTTGTCGTTTTGGGAGCTATTAGGGGGAATATAAGATGCTAGATCTAAGTAAATTGTTGGCGGTGATGGTAGAGCATGATGCCTCAGATCTATACCTAACAGTAGATAGTCCGCCGATGTATCGAATTAATGGTACGGTTAGACCGGCCGGAAATCGCTGCCTTACTCCGGAAGAGACAGATACCTTAAGTCATAGCATTATGAGTGATCGTCAGCAGAAGGAGTTTGCTGAGCGTAATGAGCAGAACTTAGCGCTTTACTATAACAGCCTCGGACGATTTCGGGTAAATATCTTCCGCCAACGCGGATGTGTCGGAATTGTTATCCGGCAGATCAAGTCGAACATTAGAACTGTGGACGATCTAGAACTTCCACCCGTCCTAAAGGAAGTTGCGATGTCAAAGCGCGGATTAGTTTTGGTGGTGGGAGCTACCGGGTCTGGTAAATCAACATCCCTTGCAGCGATGATTGACTATCGTAATCAAAACGCAGCTGGACATATCATTTCAATCGAAGATCCGATTGAGTTTGTGCACGAACATAAAAAATCAATCGTCTCTCAACGGGAGATTGGAATGGATACTTCCGACTATGAGACCGCTTTGAAAAATGCTCTGCGCCAAGCCCCTGACGTAATTCTAATTGGAGAAATTCGAGATCGGGAAACCATGGAAGCGGCCATAACTTTCTCAGAAACCGGCCACCTTTGTATCGCTACCTTGCACAGCAACAACGCAAACCAAGCTATGGAGCGTATAATGAACTTTTTTCCGGCGGAGAGGCATAAGCAGATCTACCTGCAACTCAGTTTGAATTTGCGTTCGATTATCAGTCAAAGGTTGATAAGAACGATTGACGGCACAGCGCGTGTCCCGGCAGTTGAGATTCTACTAGACAGTCCACGGGTAAAGGACCTGATTCATAAGGGCCAAGTCTCAGAAATTAAGGAAGCGATGGAAAAGGCAACTAATATGGGTATGCAGACCTTTGACCAAGCGCTCTTTGTTCTCTACCAAGCTGGAAAGATCTCTCTCGATGAAGCTCTAAAGAACGCTGATAGCGCTAATAACTTGAGACTTAAAGTCAAATTGGCGGAAGACGGCGATATGTTCGAGAAGCCAAAGTCAGTGGCTGCAAAGAAACCAGAGGCTAAATCTGAAAAGGATGGCGCCACTGACGAGAAGCAATCTGCCAATGGTACTCAAAAGGAAAAGGCTGAGGCATCAAACGATCTCAAGCTGAGGCTTGAGTACTAGAATCCACATTGGTTACAACGCCGCGTACGTCTATTAATTTCCCTACTCTTTGAAGTATCGAGCGGTAGAATTCCTGCTTAGATTCTGAAATTTCGGGGAGTTTGAGAGCTGATCTAATTTCAGGCTCCAGGACCGAAAGTATGGCCGGCTTGGCAAAAGGGCGGATAGCAAAGGGAAGGGGCTTTGTAAATTGCTTAATTGCCTCCTCGGCTACGGCTATCGAAACTCGATCTGTCGATTGAAGATAGCCCAATTCAATAGCCGATTGGTCAGTTTTAAATTGGTCGTAGTCATCTGTTATCTCGGTTGATCCGAGCCTCTCAGTGGCAAGTGACATTACCTTAAACCATGATACTTGCTCCTCCTTGGAAGAAGTAACACCACCGAATTTTTCAAGTGCCTGCATTAGTTTGGCAGTCAGAGTATATGCTAGGAACGACAGTTCCTCGGCTTTGATTGGCACATCCAGTGATTCGTATGCCCTTTTCATCTTATCCGTTTGTTCGATAACTTCAGAACTGTTGGGTCCTTTGTAAATAAGTTTCACAACGAAGTCGCGCAGGTCTTCAGGGGAAATTGATACGTGTTCCGAATAATGGCCGGAGCTAACCGCTAACTTTGCTAGGATAGGGTTTAATATCTGGGTAAATATTACGCTCGGGGCTGCAAGATAAAACTGATCGAGAGCTCGATCAAAGAAACTGCGAACGCGTGAAACATCTTCATCCGACACAAATGTCGTAAATTGCTTCGGACCTGAAGACCCTGAGAGATCGCTTGGATCGACTGGTGAAGTTGGCGTATGGAAATAGTGCATATGCGTATTCCAGCCCCTTATTTCTTTAGATAGTAATGCTAAATATTATAATAGCAAAGCAAACTTTATGCGATTAGGGCTGGGGCTGCGCTGGTCGGAGACTGAAAAATATCGTATTATTAACAGTTTGCCAGAATAGAAGGTGGCTTTCTTTATATTCGATTAATTCCAGCCTAAACTATCTGTTATGCAGTATTCAGATAGGGGCTCCTCCCGGGAGTTAAAAGGGGAGAAACTTCCAGAAGGAGGATTAAATCTCAGAGAATTAGTCTCCCAGGCGGCAGAGGTAGTCTCAGCACATCCTAAGCTTGGTTCGCTTATAGATCCGCTGAATAACGGGCGCTCTCTCCCAATCGATATTGAGCAATTGAGGAGGAGAACCGAGAGTCATGTTGAAGATCAGATTCGGTATGTTGATCTAGGGGCAAGGCGTCTCTTTTCCCAGAAAGCTTGTTCAACACCGATCGACCTTGCAAAAGTCAGCGTCGAGGGGATAACGGTATGTGGATCTCGGCACGAAGTCGAAGGAAAGGAATGCCAGGACAACTTTGAGATCTCCAGAAGTGATAGCGCCATAGTTGTTACTGTTTCTGACGGTAGCTCGTCTGGTTCGCTCTCTGAGCTCGGCTCAAGGATTATTGCTAAGCTATCTTGTGATATTGCTCAGGAACTAGTTAAGCGCCATGAGGGCAAAATTGCGTCGAAAGAATTTCTTACCGATTTGTACGTTGAGAGCTATACGGCGTTAGATCAAGTGATTCGTGATCTTAATTTGCCGCTTGAGCCAGCCATCTCCGAAATCTTTAGTTGTACTCAAGAGATTCTGATTATTACTCCTACAGAAACCATGATGGTCGGACTTTCTGATGGCTACAGCTTTTGGGATGGTGACGAACACTCGCACATCGAGCTTGGCGTGAGACCGCGAGTGTTGGTCTCGAATAATTGTCCGCCGATGCTGGCATCGGCCCTTGATCTAGACACGTTTGCCTCTGCTAGACGGAACGAGCGAGAGGAGCGCTTGGCACAGTTAGATCTTGAGAAAACCCGTTTACAGAAACTCGTTACTTTAGAGAGTGAAGTTGAAACTGATCCGAACTTAAAGGCACTGCTCTCTGTAGTTCGTGAAACTCATCAAATTTCCGAGGCGGAGACAATTTCAACTCTGGCCCACTCAGAGGCGATGGCGTTTAGAATTTACCATGTAGCGGCGAGTCAAGACGCTTTTGGTTCTCCTATAAGGTTGATGACCGATGGTAGGGGGCACGCGCGTCCCAGTCGGAATAAGCATGAGTTTGTTTTCCCAATTGAAGAACTGATTGACGGTTGCTCCCTCGA
>CAZJXY010000051.1:0-13433 GCA_964549925.1 uncultured Bdellovibrionales bacterium
TGGCGCTAGTAAGAAGGGTCCCCTCGCAGAATAAAAGAACAGCAATTGCCGAGAGCAGCGAGATTAAGATTAGGGAAGGCAGAAGCTCCCGGGAGAATAGTTCCGCGATCTTTCCATTTAAAGTCAGGTAAAAGAGGAATGGTAGCGATCCTAAAAATGTTACCACTCCGGCAAAAATTGTTGGGTCAATTTGCTTTACCAGAGTATTTGCTACAGCAGGAATGCAGCCGTAAAGGATGATGTCAACCAAACCAAAGGCCCAACCTGCAGCGGAGGGGGAGAGCCTCGTACGAGTAACCACGAAAACGTGTCTCCTATCTGTGGATCTAAAAAAGAGTAAGTCCAAGTCGGTTTTGTTTTACAACCGAATCTAAAAGTACGCCATGGACTAGATTTTTACGCGTTATTTGGAGACCGAATAGCAAGCACCATCGCGGATGCAACTCTTGTCGCTCAACCTTTGATTGAATTGCTTAAGCGGCACATGACTTCGGGTCTGGGTCTGCGAATGAATCGCGACCAAAAGAGCCGACGCTAATTCTTTCATAACTAGATCGTGCTCTCCCAGGCGCAGACGTATCGGAAGGTTACGCTTCGGCAAACTCACAAAGTGCCAATACTCGATAACACCGCACCCTCCCCCAACGAACTCATCCCCACGACCAAGCTGGAGCAAGAGATCCTGCCCAGTATCCTCGACACTTTGAATTAAAGCCTCCCAACTGCGGCCATCCCCCCCTATACCACCTGCATGAGCGACCGCTACGCCTAATACCATCTCCCTCTCAAAATTAGGGGCTTCGAATGTCATCGGGGTGGCTCTATTACCCTCTCGATAGCGTGAGCCATCCAGGGCACTCCATTCCTCATTATTTTTAATTAGGGCTACGTTGATGATCGCAGCGTGCTCCTTTGAGAAGAGCATCGTGCGCCTTTCCCAGCGTGGATCTTTACTAGCACGCCTAATTATATCGACATCAACAACTTTTCTTCCGATTTCCTTGGAAGAAAGTAGCTCGGCGAGAGCCAGCGAACAGTCGAAAACCAGCAAAACTGCGATCCAAAATACTGGTTTGACCATCTGATCTACCGCCCCTCTTTCGAAAATGCCCGATAGAACCGTTATGCCGGTTTAATCCCGGCAAGTATGGTGTGGCGAGGTGGTAATTACAAAACTTTACACATACTCGTTTTTTCTCAATGATTTCAACATAATCCTTATGCAACAACTCGAGCGATACAGCTGATAACAGTATTAAGCAGTTCAACCAGTGGTTTTCTGCTAACGGTTTTAAAGAAGTTCAGAGATTTAGGTTTCGGGGAGTTAGTTAATGACTGTGATCAGATCACGCATCTCGGTTAAGTGTAAAGCACCTGTTAAAATCCCAGGTCGAGACGATATCCAAATTACCCCACAGGAGTACTTCCAAGTTCCAGAAGGTACAAAGGTAGTTTACACCGATGACGGCGGAAGATTTGTTGAAGATACTGTACTTCTTGCTGCGATTGAAGGGAGAGATTTACTTGGCACCTTCCGCTTTACCGGTTACCCGGTTCGAGTTCCTGCAAACACGGAATTCCAGTTATAAGAGCCAGCGCCGACATCATTGTATCATAATCGGAGTTTCTACGTCGCCGACTGAACGAGTCAGATCTTTACACACTCCGGTTTCACATCTGCAACCAGTAATCATCGGATAACCGCATACCCCAACTAAACCTTTCTCGGAACAAAACTTACTGACCCATTTTGGATCTGGGTTACTGTTCGCTAAGACGCAGCGTGGCATCCCGCCACAACAATTTCCGACATTCTTCACCTCACAATCTATGTCAGCCTTGCAGCCAGATTGAAGCGCGGAATAGTAGTCTTCAAGACTTTTCCACTCTGTAAAGCCAATTTGGGGGGTAAGCAATATTAAAATTACGAACATTATCCGACACATATAATACTTTGACTATTCTTAATAATAGTAATACTATAATAGAGTCCTAAGCGGGCTGAGGCGATTATTTGGAGATTGAACCATGAATGCATCCGTTTTGACCAGTCCACTTGGGGTAAGTCCCGGTGAATCAAAGGCTAGCGCCGAACCCTCAACGCTTTCCAACGCGTCCTTTAGTCCTGAGGTAGAGAGGCGTAACGTCTTGGACTCCGAGCGAGCTGCTGAAGAGGTCGTGGCTCCAAAAACTGCATACGAGCGTGTCCAGGCAATTCTAAGAGATTCAACATCAGTCAGTGTCCAAAGACGAGACGAAAAAACAACCACGGCTCCGACTGGTCGATTTGATCGCTTTTTATATCGCCTTGGGCACGCAGGAGCAGATCAGGCAAATAGCTGCGACTACTCGATTGTTATTAGTAGTCCTAATGCCGAGTCATTCGAAGTAACCTTCACTTCTGGCGATAACGATTACGGATTGAGATCTGCCATTTATTCTGCGCAAAGATGCAGGGTTCGAGTCGGAGATCAGTACCTTAGCTCGTTCAATGCCGAAGCAGTGCTAGAGCAGCTGCGATCACGGATGGACGGAGATGGAGATATTAGGCTTTAATCGGCGAGTCAGCTCAGGGGTGTTTTCTCATGTAGAGATTACACTCCTGCACATCGCTTAAACGGTGATATTCCCTGCTCCACTCAGGACTATCCCATACCACGGAATCATTTAAGACCATGATATCGTAGCGCTCACTATTTGACATAGCGTCATCGCTTCGAAGATAGGCGACATGAGCGGCTTCGTCTCGCAAGTAGAAAGGCATCGGCCAATATTGAGCCACTCCAATCAAGATCCTTGCCTGGCCATATTGTTTTTCATACTGCTTAATTTGACTGACTACTTTTAGCATCCCATCTGTCGTGTGAACGTACGAAAAGGGGTTGCCATTCCCGTATGGCTTAGGATCATAAACCGGAAGCTCGAAACCAAGGAGGTAAAGCGTTCGAAAATTAAAATAAAGGCTCAGAAAAAACGCGCTAAGTGCTCCAAGGATTGTCAACAATCCCGCGACAAGAATTCCCCCATTTCTGATCTCAAATGCGCGGTCAACTCCCCAAGCCGCAAGGAGGATCATCGGAAAGGTTATATTGATTACAAGCCAAGGTGTTTTATACGGCACAAACGAGTATGTCAGCAGCGAGGCGAAAGCCCAAACCCCAAGAAAAATGCCAAAACGCCCTTCAGCCGATCGGAAAAAAACTCGTCCTCGTTTAGCTGCTAAAAGAGCGTAGGTCAAAACAGATACAAGACAGAGAATCGGCAGATGAAACTCGGTTTGTGTGATCACTGTGTAGAGGTAATAAACGAAAGGCTTATGATGCCCCACATCGGATTCACTGCGATTGACCCACTGCGGAATGGCAAGCAGCATCTCCCTTATCCCATCTATCCACTGGAACCCGCCGGTAAAAATTCCGATCAGCAGAATAATAAAGAGCAGAAAGCTGAAAAACAGGTGCCGGCGCTGGGAGAGAATAAATTTAATCTGTTCGCGCCATCGACCTAATAACAAGATACCCAAACCGACACAAAAGAGATTTAGAATCCAAGTCTCTTTGGTTGAAAGCAACAGGGCGAAGGCAACAGCTAAATGATACAGTCGACTGATGGCGTGATCACTGCACCAAAGGTAGAGCTGAACTCCAAACCAGACTGTGGCAAAGAGAAAAAGTGTTTCGTGGATGGCGTAGCGCGAATTAAAAATTAAACTTGAACTGAGGGCCAGAAGCAACGACGCGATGAGTACGAATCTCTCGCCATGAAATTTCCTCAAGGGCAAGAGCAAAAAGAGTGAAAGCACTCCGAAAATGACTGTCGGGAGACGCATCGAGTGCTCGCTAATACCCAAAAGATCGGTCGATAGTTTCAATAGATAAAAGTACGCCGGTCCGTGATAATTCTCATGGGAGTATGGGTAAACTCCAAGTTCACCAATCTCTTTTACAAAGTGGTAATTTACCCCCTCGTCGTTGTGCATCGGGCGAAGCGCAAGATCCTGGGTTCTCAACCAAATTGCTACTATTACGATCAAACCGAACACAATCCAAAAAAATCGAGGATTCGATCGAGCCATAGCTGATTTTTCCACTTCTGCCGGTTCGAGCGAGGAGTGCGCTGTCGAACTCTTAGCGGGTTGTACTTTACTCGCCCGTTGCGTGCCCAAAAACAATCACTCCGAAAACTTAAGGCGCGGTAAGTTAAGCACCCTCTCTGCAATAATCCCGCGCTGTATCTCAGAGGTCCCGGCAGCGATCGTTCGTCCGCGCGAATATAAATATCTGTGCACGTCTATCCCAGTTTGGGGATCAGTTTCATTCAGCGCGGCACGGTCTCCTTGCAACTCAAGAGCAAACTTTGAAATTGACTGAAAAGATTCACTCCAAAATAGCTTATCAAGAGATCCTTCCGGACCAGGTGGTTTGCCGCTTGAGTAGTCAATCAGATGCTTATAAGCCAGCGCTCTTACAGCACAGGCTGTAGAGATTTCTTTTGCCAATCGCGCACAGGCTAACGCATAAGACTGGGAATTCCTGTCTAGCGTTCCAACTTTGGAGATAATCTCTCGCAACGCAACTTCGGACTGAAGCTGCCTGGCAAAGGTGAGCACTACACGCTCATACATCAGTGTAGAAATCGCTATATTCCATCCATCGCCAACTTTTCCAACAACATTCTCCTGAGGCACGAAAACATCATCAAAGAATACCTCATTAAATTCACTGTCTCCGCTAATTTGTTTCAGCGGGCGTGTGGAAATACCCTTCTGCTTCATATCAACCAGAAGATAGCTTAACCCTTGGTGTTTCTTAGATTCGTCCGAGGTGCGGCACAAGACAAAGCACCAATTTGCAATCTGGGCAAAGCTTGTCCAGACTTTTTGCCCAGTAAGACTAAAACCGCCATCAACTGATTTCGCCCGAGTTTTTATGGCGGCTAAGTCACTTCCTGCTCCAGGCTCAGAAAACCCCTGACACCAAATTTCATCGGCACTAAGAATCTTACTCAAAAATCGCTGCTTCTGTGCAGGAGATCCGTGCCGAATAAGGACTGGTCCAACCATGGTCAAACCAAAAAGCCCCAGCAGCTGGGGAGATGATGATCTGACTAGCTCTTCTTGCACAATCGCTTCCTCGACTAGCGTCAAGGATCTTCCGCCGAACTCTTTTGGCCAATGAACCCCGACCCAGCCCCCCTGAGAAAGTTTGGCCTGCCAAGCCCGACCACGACGGATAAAGGCGTCAAGCGCATGATCCTCTCCGGCTTCACGTGGGGGAGGATTCACTTTGAGCCACTGACGGAACTCGGCCCTAAACTGCTCTGACTGAGGGGAGATTTTTAATCTAAGCATCGACGCTAAATTGGATTACCTTTCTGATCTAATTTCTTTGCTGCAGCAGAATCAAGGAACCAAGTAACGGAGCCAGTAGCCTTTTCATAAATCTTCGCGGGTAATGCTTCACAACTTTCACTTCCCTCAAGGATTCGCTTAACCACCTCGCTTTTACTTTCCCCTTTTACAATGAAAATCATGCGCTTGGCTGCACACAAAGTCGCACTTGAGAGGGTTACCCGATCGCTACCATCCTCCGGTTGCTTAGCCGGAAAACAGATCCCACCGGACTGCTTCAATACTGAGCTACCTGGAAAAAGAGAAGCGGTATGACCATCCTCACCTACTCCCAAAACAACCATATCAAACTGAGGAATTCCATTAGAATCCACTGGGACAGCCGCGCGGATGGTTTGATTATAGCTTTCCGCCCCGGCTTCCGGAGAGGAGAGAGATGTATCGACTGGGAATACTCTTGGTTTATCGCCACCCAATTGAGAAAGCAAAGTCTCTACTACCATATTGTAATTACTATGCTGGTGATTTTGAGGAACCCATCGTTCATCGCCCCAGAATAGATCCATCGCTGACCATCGGATCTCACGCACAATTGGGGGTCTCGCCAACAATCGATAGATAGAACTCGGAGTACGTCCACCAGCTAAAACAAGGGAACAACGTTCCTTGGTCTCTAGAATCTCATCGATCGATGCAACTATCTCATCGGCCACTGCACTGGCAAAAGACTTAGGTTCCACAACTTCAATCGTTACCGACATTAACTCATACCTCCAACTGAGTACCCGCGCATCAAGTTTTCCAATACCAACGCTGACTGAGCAGCCTGAGTATAGGATCGAACACTCTCTCCTACCAGGAAAAACCGGCTAAGTGTAGACGATAAAGAGACGTCCTCAATCTGGCGAATCGACACGGGATGCTCTCCCAAATCTCTATAAATTGCCAAACCGCCCTCTAACACCAGTCTTACGCGCTGCGGCAAGTCGCTATTAGGTTCAAAATTGAATATTACCTCTCTCAAGCCGAGGCTCTTGGCACTCTGTTTTAAATCCATTTTAAGATTTAAAAGCCATCCATCCGCTAGCTGACACTCAAACGTCGAGGCACCAAACGCACTAACCTCGACCTTCAAGCACGAAATCAGCCAGCCTGCGATCAAAAAGGCTGGAGAGCACTCGTCGGATTTCCGCTGTATTCAGCAAAAACTCGAATTTCCGAAAGGGCGGAGATAGTTCTCTCAATTGACGAACTAAATTCCGCGGATTCGAATATCGAACGAAGCTCGTCGCGCCAAGAACTAAGGCGCAGCCAAGCTAAATCGATCATTCTCTTCTCAGTGCCTCCTTCACCAAGCATAAAGCCAAACTGATCTGGATAACACCCAGAATCGAATATTATCGAATCCGAGATATGTATTAGACCGCGAAGTTCCGACTCCCAGCCTTGCACCTTTCCCAAAACATAGAGCTCTGAATTCACCCCAGAGATGTTATTGGCACGAACTATAAACGGAATTCGATGGGCATCTTGCCGGCTGAATTTTATTGTAACTATTTCAGAACAGATGTGTTCGAGCTTGCTTAATCCATGACACAGAGCCGAGACCGAAGCTTGTGGTGACACGCTCTGCTCGTCGGGATGAAGTAAAAAAATTCTAGCTGGACTTACTTCCGTCAAAATTCCCACAAGGTTTTGAGCTTCGGAATATAGCCCGTCCTCGGTAAAAAGAATCATGGCGTTTTTTGAGCTGGTTCTCAGTAGCTTATCCCCGCCGCTTCGCATCTGATCAAATAGAGAATTCAAAGCGGAAGAGATTCCGGGAATTGTGGTCACCAAGCTTGCGTCAGCACTCATCTAGCCCACCGATTCTGACTAAAGTCTCCGCCAACGATGCCCGTTTGCGGCTAATAACTCAGAAGCTTCTCGCGGTCCCCAAGTTCCAGCAGCGTGCCGATAAATTGGTGGAGCATCGGCCGAATCCCAAGCTCCGAATATAGGCTCCAAAAGTTCCCAAGCCTCTTCGATCTCATCATCTCTGGTAAATAGAGTGGCATCCCGTTTCATCGCGTCTAACAACAGTCGCTCATATGCATCTGGCGATCTTACTCCAAACGAATGCCCGTAAGAAAACTCCATAGTGACTGGATGAACGCGCATCTTAGGTCCAGGTGGTTTAGAGCTCATGGTAAGAGTAATACCTTCTTTGGGTTGTACCTGAATACTGAGAACATTCTGTTCAATCGCCGCGTCAGTGATTCCCCGAAAAATTGCATCAGGAGCGCTCTTAAAGAATATAGTGATCTCAGTAATTCGCTTCGGCAGTCGCTTTCCAGCACGCACATAAATTGGCACTCCGGCCCAACGCCAATTATCGATCTGCAAGCGCCAAGCGAAGTAGGTATCGGTAGTGGAACCGGGTCGCACGCCCGGCTCCTCTAAATAACCGCAGACATCCTTTCCGTCTATTACCCCCTTTGAATATTGGGCTCGCACACTGTATTTTTGAACCTCGGCTGGTGTAATTCGACGAATCGACTTTAATACTTTGACCTTTTCATCTCGAATATCGTCAGCATTGAACCCACACGGCGGTTCGATACACAAGAGTGAGAGCATCTGCAAAAGATGGTTTTGCACGATGTCGCGAAGGATACCGGAATTATCAAAATAACCAGCTCGACTTCCAACTCCGATACTTTCGGCAACAGTCACTTGAATATGATCGATATATTTGTGATTCCACAGAGGCTCAAAAATTCCGTTTGAAAACCTAAATACTAGGATGTTCTGTACAGTTTCCTTTCCTAAATAGTGATCGATACGAAAAACCTGATGTTCCGAAAAACAGTTACTGATTTCTTTGTTAAGCGCCTGAGCACTCTTAAAGTCATGCCCAAATGGTTTTTCAATTACTACCGCTGTCTTATGAGCATTAGCGCCAGATTTAACTAAACCCGCAGCTGCCAAGTTTCTGGCAATCTCAGCAAAAAACTCAGGCCCAGTCGCTAGGTAATAGAGAAAATTAAGATCCCCTCCATGCGTCGCCGAAAGCGTTTCTAATCTGGTCTTTAACTTTTTATAGTCGTCCAATTCGTCAAATCGAACTTGCTGGTAGTGAACGTCGTTAGCAAATTCAATCCATTCCTTATCACTCAAATTTCGCGCGGCGTGCTCATTTACAGACTCACGCAGCATCGCGCGGAAATCTTGATCGGCTACTTCTTTTCGAGACGCACCGACTACCACAAAATTGGATGGCAGATGACCGTCTCTGAAGAGTTCAAACAGAGCCGGTACTAACTTTCTGCGATTTAAGTCTCCAGTCGCCCCGAATATTACTAACGCCGTTGGCGGCGGACGGAGAGTTCGATCTTCACCTTCAGAGAAAGGATTTTTCATACTTGATCTAATTTTTAACGCTAATGCTGTACCTTTAACCTACGACCACTTTAACCTGGTTTTATCCTAACCCAAGCTTTGACTCTTTTTCTCAATCGAAGCAGTAAGCGAATGGTAGGAGTCTGCAAATGATTTGACACCAGCCACCTGCAGCTCAGCGAGAAGCTTTTCAAAATTAATTCCATTCTTGGAAAGCGCAGCGACCAACTCCTTTGCCTCTGTCAATCCGGAATGCAATTTGCCTTCGATCTTTGCTCCTTCAAGAAGGGTCTTTAAAGTCTTTGGCGGTAAGGTGTTTACGGTATTTCGACCAGCCAGCTCTTCAACGTATAAAAGCGGATTTAATTTGGGGTTTTTGGTCCCGGTACTGGCCCAGAGCGGACGCTGGATGCGTGCGCCTTTCTTACCTAACGCCTGGAAGCGTTCCGATCCAAATTGCTCTTCATATAAAGCGTATGCAAGCTTAGAGTTCGCTATCCCGACTTTTCCGAAGAACTTATCCTTTACTTCAGCAGCGCATTTTTTATCGGCGATCAGCTGGTCTAAAGACTTTTCAACTATCGCATCAACTCGCGAGACGAAGAAACTTGCCACCGACGCGATGCCAGAAATCTCCTTTCCGGCTTTTACTCGCGACTCTAAGCCAGAGATGTAGGCGCCAATCACATCACGATACACATCTACCGAAAAGATCAAAGTAATATTAACGTTCAGGCCGTCTTCCAACAGAGTTCGAATCGCCGGAATTCCTTCCTTTGTTGCCGGTACTTTGATCATAATATTAGGGCGGTTCAACTTGCTCCAAATTCGCTTGGCTTCGACAACCGTACCTTTGGAATCATGGGCAAGTAGTGGAGATACCTCTATGCTGGCATGTCCATCAGCCCCCTTACTTTTATCAAAGACCGGACGCAAAAGATCCGCAGCCGCCGCCACGTCCTTTATCATCATCTCCTCGCACATCTCGGCGACAGACAACCCCTTACTCTTTAAGGCTCGAAGATCGCCGTCGTAGAAGCTAGATCCAGATATGGCCTGATCAAATATGGTCGGATTGCTCGTAAGGCCCGATACACCACTGTCAATTAGACCCTTAAGTTCTCCACTCTGAAGCACATCGCGCGATAAGTTGTCATACCAGATTGACTGACCAACTTTGTTAAGCGCTTCGATTGCACCGCTTTTAGGCATAAAGCTCTCCCCAGCATAATTTCTGTTCTAATTATGTATCCGAGGAATAATCGGCTAGATGCCCTGCCCTGTAAAGCAGATTAACTAGTGAGTTCTCGGCCTCAAGGGAGTCACACGATGTTTTATTGCGGGATGGATTAGAAGCAACTTGGAGCTATCTCTAACAGAAAGGGAGACGCTTTCTTCAGCTAAAACCGACTCTAGCCCCATTATCTCCTCTTTGATCGATTGGAAATTACAACTTGGGACTCTTCGCCCATAAGAGGCTCGGCCAATTCTTTCACGACTCGGTTTTCTTCGAAGCATAGATTCCCTAAAATTAATCGAGTAGGAGACCAAATTTCGTTTATAATCGAAAAACCGAGATGATAACCACGAACTCATCCAAATCGAGTGCGCTTGGTCGAAAACCCAACAGCTTTGACAGGTCCTAGTGTGCCACAGTTCCGGAATTTATTCGCGCTTTTATAGCCCTCCTAACATGCTGAAATTGTTTACTTTTTATTTTTTGCTTCTCCTGTCCAGATTTAGAATCGGTTCGATCCTATACAAAACCTAAACTGCAGAATATTTGTTACGTGAGGATAAAAATTCTAGTTCGCCTTTAAGGAGATTTAAGGTGCAGCCAAAAGAGAAAGTTCTTAACCTCATTCGCCAGGTTCCAGACTTCCCAAAACCGGGAATTTTGTTTTACGACATTTCAACTGTCTTAGAAGATCACGATGGCTTTCGCGCTGCGATTGACGCTTTTGCCTCGAGCCTAAATGGAGTCGAATTCGACTTAATTGCCGGCATTGATTCACGTGGATTTATATTTGGCTCGGCTTTATGTGATCGCCTTAACAAAGGCCTTATACTGATCCGAAAGAGTGGCAAGCTACCGGGAGTAACGCATCGAGTAAGCTACAACCTAGAATATGGAGAGGCTTGCTTGGAGATAAACTCGCTTTCGATCAAGAAAAAACCGAGAGTCTTATTGATTGACGATCTCCTCGCTACTGGTGGAACGGCCAAGGCGGCAAGCGAGCTTGTCGTGCGGGCTGGAGGAAAAGTGGTCGCCGCTGCCTTTTTAATTGAACTGGCTAGCTTGAGCGGAAGGAAAAGACTCGAAGACACACGGGTAATTTCAGTTCTTCAGTTTTAAATTATATGTTTGGCGTAAGTTTTCCAGAATTGCTCTTTATCATGTTCGCGGTGTTGCTTATTTTTGGGCCGGACAAGCTGCCCGAAATCGCTAGCAAGCTTGGTAGATTCTTCGGTGATTTAAACAAAAGCACTATGGGAATTCGTCGCGAATTCTATAATGCGGTCTACCATCCAGCCAAGGAGGCAGAACGATCCTTAAAGCGAGAACTTAGCGCCGTCAAGGAAAGCGTTGATCCGAGTAAGACCGAGTCGAGTACTGAAGAGAAAAAGGTCCCAATTGAATCAGCCGAATAACAATCATCCTGCTCCAGTGGAGCAGAAAGAACCAGCATTGGCATCCAAAGACGACGCCAAGGAGATGTCGATCCTCGAGCATTTGGCTGAACTCCGAAAGAGGCTGCTCGTTTCTTTTTTTGCAGTTCTAGTTGGGTCCGTAGTTGCATACTGTTTTTCTGGAGAGATTTTTAAACTGCTCTCGGAACCTTTCGATCTGTCATTTAAGGGCGCTGACTTAATCGGAACATCGCCGGCCGAGGCATTTTTATTAAAAATTAAGTTGGCGTGCTTTGCTGGACTTATTTTATCCTCACCGATCATTTTTTGGCAGATCTGGATATTTTGCGCTCCCGGGCTGCATCAGCATGAAAGGCGGCTGGCGATACCATTTTTAGTTAGTAGCACTTTACTCTTTCTGATTGGTATTCTTTTTGCGTACTACGCTATGCTCCCCATCGCCTACGGGTTTTTCTATGATCAGTATGTCTCTCTTGACGTAGCCCCGCAGATTAAGATCGGTGAGCACCTTTCTTTCGTGGTACAGGCATTACTCGCATTTGGAGTGATGTTTGAGCTTCCGATCTTGGCATTTTTTCTCGGTCGAATCGGGATAATAAACCACCGCATGCTAATTAGCGGCTCGCGATATGCGATTGTGATCATCTTGATAATTTCAGCGATTCTTACCCCCCCGGATGTGCTTAGCCAGCTCCTAATGGCTATCCCCTTAATGCTTCTCTACGCGATAAGCATCCTAGTGGTTAAATACCTCGGCAAGCGCAAACCGAAAGAGTAGCTGTAGTTTCAAGAACTTATGGCCCAGAAATCGTCAATCTCTTTGTGGGTTTCAATCGCAACATTTCGAAACTCCAAGAGATTTTGCTCATCTAAAGCTGAGTGACGGATAGTAATCTATCCTCTGCGAACTGCCCGATTTGCGGCGGGAAAATCGTAGAGGTTACACCCCGTTTGCGGGGAAACTTTTGGCGTAATCTTCGCGAGCGCTTGGCTCGACGCTACCAGTGTGAACACTGCCAGCTTTCATTCCGCATTTCGATTGACGAAGTTTTACTCACTAAATTTTTTGGCCTTTTTTCGCAGCCGTCCGGCTCGCGATCTCGCTACCAGAGCTCAATCTACTTGCGCGAACAGCGACCTACCACTTCCGATCCGGCGCTGGTGAATTTTGTCCCTAATCCAACTCCAACCCAAACAAAACCTCCAAACAGTGAGAGGCAACCTTTATTTCTTGACCTTAAAATGACCGGATTCTCCTTACATGTAGATGTAAGTTTTGGAAAATTTCCGAATCTGATTAAAACGTTGCGCAGGGGGTGGTCTCACCTAACCTTCAATGACCTCTCGGTAAAGATTGAAGATCGAGAACTACTGACACAGTTGGAGCGAATTTCCGATGCACCAGAACTTAATCAATCCCTTCAACCTTCTGATTCACGAACTCAAACCCCTTGTCTTGATGGGGGCTCAACAATTGACGCCCCGACTGATCAGAAGGGGCGCTGATGGCTGCGGTATCAGAAAACTTCCAGCGCGCGTAAGGTTCAGATTTATTCTCGGAGGGAAGAATCTTTGAGACGATTTGTGCATTCCCCAATTTATCCGAGCTATCACCCGGAAGGAAAATCGTGGCGTAAGAACCGCGGGTTATTCCCTCTCTGCTTGCGCTAGTTCGCCTCGCGGACGCGGGTGAATCATTCTCTAGACGACTCGAGTGAGATACAACTCGGGAATGCTTGGAACGTGCGGTTCTAAGAGCAGTTTCGATCTCAACGTTCTTAAGACCTCTTTGACTATAGACCCCCAGACCAAAACCTATCAATCCGAGCCCAACACACGCCGCAGCCAAAACCCAGACTCCCGTCGTAGCCCTAGGAGATTTCTCGACATTTGGAATCGATTGTGTAGAAGCCATTCTCTCTAAGCCACCGACTAATTCAGTGACTTGCTCGATTCTCCTCTCACAGAGAGATATGCGCTGATCCAATACGCCGAATTTATCATTAGTGCTCTGGGCTAAATCTCCGATCCGAAGTCTGAGATGAACTAC
>CAZJXY010000052.1:0-13411 GCA_964549925.1 uncultured Bdellovibrionales bacterium
GCTTAGCCGCTCGCCGCAAAGCACATGAGGATGGTCTCTGGGTACGCGAGGCTGCCGAAAGCTACGCTAAAAAGCATAGCTCCTCTGGCGCAAGATTGGCGGCATAATTTTTAGGGAAGATGGATATGGGAAATAAACAAGGAGATTTACAGCACTCGGATTCACAGTGGCCACTCTGGGAGGTCTTTGTACAGGAGGGGAAGGACGGCTCGCCGCATCAGCATGCCGGAAGCCTTCACGCACCGGACGCTGAGCTTGCCCTACAAAATGGTCGTGATGTTTACAGTCGCAGAGGAAATGTTTCAAGCATTTGGGTAGTGCCAGCCAACTCGATCACTGCGTCGGTTCCATCCGAAAACGGTGCATTTTTTGATCCATCTGACGACAAAGTTTACCGCCATCCTCAATTTTACAAGACGCCTCGTGGCGTTAAGAATATTTAAGCGAGCCTCGAGTATGACTGAAACTGAAGCGCTATTTGAATATCTGTTGCGACTCGGAGATGACGCTTTAATTCTGGGACATAGACTCTCTGAATGGTGTGGCCATGCGCCGATCCTCGAAGAAGACATTGCCCTAGCAAATCTAGCTCTCGACTGTATTGGACATGCTAGTTTAATTCTAAAACTTGCCGGCAAAGTTGAGGGAAAGGGAAGGAGCGACGATGACTTGGCATACTTAAGAGATGAAGTCGAATTTCGCAATCTGAAATTAGTCGAGCAGCCGAATGGAGATTTTGCAAAGACTATCGCGAGGCAGTTTTTAATTGATGCCTTCCGCGTTGTATTATTTGAGGAACTACAGAAGAGTAAGAATGCAGAGTTAGCAGCGATCGCTTCAAAGATCATAAAAGAAGTTCGCTACCATTTGCGCCATAGCTCGCAGTGGGTCTTAAGACTGGGGGACGGTACGGCTGAAAGTCGCTCTCGAATGGAGCGCGCTTTGGGTGAACTTTGGACCTTTACTGCGGAACTATTTGAAGAAGATCCGGTGGTAAAGACACTTGAAAAGTCGATGATTGCTCCATCGATGAACTCGATAAGGCCAAATTGGGAAAAGCTGGTCGAGTCTACTTTAAAACAGGCTACTCTCTCCATGCCAGATTCCAAGCAGTACATGGCCAGCGGAGGTCGCAAGGGGTTGCATACTGAACATTTGGGTCATTTGCTCGCTGAAATGCAGATCCTTCAACGTTCGCACCCTGGGGCAAGCTGGTAAGTGAACCACACCAAAGACTCAATTCTCAATCTTTTGGAAAACGTCAAAGACCCTGAAGTGCCCGTAATTAGCGTCGTTGAACTGGGCGTGGTTAGGGACGTGCTAGTCAATTCTAAAGACGATGTGGTTGTAAAAATCACTCCGACCTATTCGGGCTGTCCGGCACTACACGTTATGGAGCAAGAGATCATCGATGAATTAAAGCATAATAACATTCAAAACCCTCGTGTAGAGGTTGTACTATCCCCAGCTTGGAGCACTGACTGGATCTCAGACGCAGCAAGGATCAAATTGAAAAATTTCGGCATAGCGCCACCGCAATTTCGTGGTGTCGATTTAGTGAAAATCGGGCCAGTTGAAATCGAGGTGCCGTGCCCATACTGTGATTCGACCGAAACCGAATGTACCAGTCAGTTTGGGCCAACAGCTTGTAAGTCACTCTGGCGCTGTAACAAATGTAGGCAACCGTTTGAGTATTTCAAAGATTTCTAGAGCGGCCGAGCCAGGCACTTCGGTTTGAGTCGATCTGGTGTTTAGTCTAGCATATCGAGGTTACGCTTGGACTTTTCCGCCGAACGCTAAATCTCCGGCATCACCGAGTCCGGGTACGATGTATGCCTTATCGTTAAGTGTAGGGTCAATTGCCGCGGTCCAAAATGTCACGTCCTTAAGCTCGCGCTTCAAATTGTCAATGCCGGGCTGACTGGCGATAGCACTGATCACATGGATGCGGGCCGGTACGCCTTCCTTGAGCAGTTTTTTCAAGGTTAGGATAATCGACGCCCCGGTCCCTAACATAGGATCTGACACTATCAAGACTTTTCCTTCAATTCTCGGTGAAGCCAAATATTCAAGCTCTATTTCGAAACTCCCGTCTGGCTTGTGCTTTCGATAGGCAGAGATAAAGGCATTCTCTGCTGAGTCAAAATAATTGAGCAATCCTTGATGCATTGGAAGTCCAGCTCGAAGTATGGCTGCCAACACCGGCTGAGCACCTAAAACCTTTCCCTTCGTCACCGCAAGCGGGGTAGTGATCTCTCGGTCAACAAATTGCATCTCCTTACTTATCTCATAGGCAAAGATCTCGCCCAAACGTTCCAAATTGCGCCTAAACCGCAACCTATCTGATTGGATCCTTATGTCACGCAGCTCACCAACATACTGCGACACCAAAGAATTCTCGCTGCCTAAATTTCGAACCCGTACTTCTGACATAGGGCTAAACCATATCTCTACTTACCCCTGCTTATCAACAATATTGGCTCAAGCTAGCCATATTCAAGCGGCCGATTAGGCTGTCCGTGCACACTTACGACTTCCAGCTCTTAGTAAAATGGCATAAGCTAGACTTTATAGTTGAGGCATATGGTAAAAGTTTTAGTATTGGGAGCAGGGTTAATCGGGGGAGCAATAGCGCGGGATCTTACCGAAGATCCTAATCTCGCAGTAACGGTCGCCGATCTAAGTCGACAAAACCTTGATCGTCTCTCTTCGATCGAGAATCTTACTACACTGCAAGTTGACGTAAGCGATGAAGCAAAACTGAAAGCCTGCATCCCCGCATTCGACTTCGTCGTAAACGCCATGCCGGGATACCTCGGCTTTGAAAGCCTTAAGGCGATCATTGAGAGTGGAAAAAACACCATCGACATCGCCTTCTTCGCCGAAGACGCACTGAGCTTAGACCCTCTGGCGAAAGAACGAGGGATCGTTGCGATTACAGATTGTGGTGTGGCTCCTGGGCTCGGAAACATTTTGGTTGGAAGATCGGTAGCTCAACTTGACGAAGTTGACTCCGTCACGATCTTTATTGGCGGACTTCCCTTGGTTCGGGAATGGCCCTTTGAATACAAAGCTGTATTTTCCCCATATGACGTAATTGAGCTTTATACCAGGCCTGCACGCTACATCGAAAACGGCGTGGTGATGACCAAGCCGGCTCTCAGTGATCCGGAACTATTGAACTTCCCCGGAGTGGGGACTGTCGAAGCTTTCAACACCGATGGACTTCGCACCATGATGCAAACCATCAAAGCCAAAAATATGCGCGAGAAGAGCTTGCGCTATCCGGGTCACATTCAAAAAATGGAACTACTTAGAGAAACTGGATTCTTCGGAGAGGAACCGATTGAGGTGAAAGGAATCCTGATCCGTCCGATTGACTTTACTTCAAAACTTCTATTTCCCAAATGGGAACTAAAACCGGGAGAAGAGGACGTAACTGCCATGCGTGTGGTAGTCGAGGGCGTGAAGTCTTCAATGAGAGTGCGCCATACTTATGAATTGGTTGATCACTTCGATCGTGCGACAAAAACAACGTCTATGGCAAGAACCACGGCCTACACGGCGACGGCGGCTCTGCATATGATTCTAGCTAAGGTATGGGACAAACCGGGGATTAGCGCACCGGAGCTTATCGGGATGGAGGAGCAACCATTTCAATTTATGAAACAGGGCCTGGCTAAACGCGGCGTAACCTGGGAACTAATGATTGAACCGCTCACCTAGAATCCGGATGACTTTAAAGGCAGCCGATTTTGGTCTTACTTCATCTCTAAAGTCGACAACAAGACTCCATCTAAGAAGTCAATAATGTCCTTATAGCTATCCTTCTTGACCTTTAGATCCGTTACCGTCGGAATAAACTTTGCGTAGAAACTTTGACGATGAGCCAAAACAACCAGGCTGCTAGCAAGCGCACGTGGAGTTGTATACTTAGGCTTTGCCTCGTGAATAATTCCTGAGATTCTATCAATCAAACTCTGATAAGCACGGAACAATTCATCAGATTTTGGGGTACGCATCTCCGGCGCTAGATAAGCCTTGGCCGACTCCGCGACCACGATACGGTGCAGGATTTCTTCGTCGACGTGAGTGCTGGCAGGATCATCCGCCGTTGACTCAGTCAGAGTCAACACTACAATTTTGAGGCGCTCGGTGTGGTCTTTAATATTACTTACACGGTATTGGATCCGATATTCAATCCATAGCCAATACCAAGAAACGAGATAGAGCAGGAGCTGATGTTTACTCTCGAAGTATCGATAAACTGATGCTTCAGTTGAAGATATTTCAGCAGCAAGTTTCTTAAAGGTAAATTTCTCGAAGCCGATTTTGTCGATCAACTTGATACTCTCAGAAACGATCTGACGTCCTAACTCGGTCTCTTCAGGATCTCTAAGATAGAGATTCTTACTTACATGAATCTGTAGCACCGCTGGCATAGCCGCTCCTATTCTTTCTGGAAATGAAAGTATTGCACTTAGCGAATGTAATAGCGCTATTTCCAAGCGTCAAGGGGTTTTACTTCAGGATTTCGTCTGGATTCGAGTGTAATGTCCCTACCTAGATAAGACGATAATATACCCATGAAATTGCGCAGAACCTGGGTTCTATTGGCATTAATCCTTCTGCCGGGAACGGTCAAGGCCCTGACCCCGAGACACAGGGAACCTCTACGGCCAGGATGTGGGCCCAGTCTGTATCAGCAGCAATCGGAAACTATTTATCCAACGCCGACTGCCGGTCCATATACCTCTCAAACCATAGATCTCCTAATCGCCTATACGCCTGCCGCGATGCAGCGCCTCGGATCTGAACAAGCAATCACAGGCGAGATAAAGCGCATGGTGGTGTACGCAAATGCAGCCCATGAGAATAGCGGAACTGGAGTTCATTTTTCTTTAGTAGGTATCTACGCGCTTTCAACCGAATCGTCCGGAGTTTTTGTTACCGACGTAAATTCGGCCGCGCTCTCGGACGGAGTCTGGGACGAGTTACTGACGCTACGAGAAACCTATAAGGCTGATATGGTAAGCGTCATAGTAAATGGAACACAAGGCGGACTTTACTGTGGACTAGGGTATACCAATGGATTATCGGGCTCTTTAGACTCTAGCTCCGGAAGTATGTTCTCGGTTGTCTCGGTCTCTCCTAGCTGCCCAACCAGTACTCTCGCGCATGAGCTTGGACATAATTTGGGCTCAGTGCATGATCAGGAAAACGCCTCAACTTCTGGATGGAAACCTTATTCATACGGCTATCGCTTCGACGGAAGTTCAGGAACAACGTGGCACACAGTAATGGCTGTTCCACCAGACCGGGAGCTTCCGTTTTTTTCCTCGCCAAACCTATCCTATGACGGAGTTTCCCTAGGCACGGCAGAGACCGAGGATAATGTAACTTCCTTATCGCTCGCCGCAGCGACAGTGGCCGGCTATTATGAAACTCTGGGTGGAGAAGATCTCTCAGCATCAGCTCCAGCAGAAGTGGATGAAGTCAAGCTCACCTCTAAAAAAGCTAAAAATAATAAAGTGAGCGTTATTACAACGGTCAAAGCTTCCGGGGTTGCAGCGGCCTATCAGCCGATTGAGATCTTTTGGTCGCTTGGCAAGAACGGTCAACAAACTCTCGCAGCGGGCGGAAGAACTAATTCAAACGGGCAGATTAAATTGAAAGTATCCGCGTTTCTTTCCCCAAGGGTCTTTTATCAGGCCTGCCTTTTAGGGTCCAATCCGGTTTATCTCTGTTCAGCCAAAGTTCCAGTAACAAAGGTAGCAAGGTAGAAAACTAAGCTGCCTTTCCGCCAGCTCTCATCCGTGCGAAAGGATTGCCTGGATTAATAATCTTTTGGTAGTCTTCGGCTGAGGCTAGATTAAACTCTTGTTCAAAAAGCTCACTCTCTGGGGCATCTTCAAAGCCCATAGCCATTGCGTCTAAAAGATCTTGTCTAGAATCCGGCTCTTGATCGAGGTCAATCGCCCGATCAATCTCGGTGTTATTACTCTGCCGTAGATCTATCTCCCTTCCCCTCTCAACTTCAGGTTTGATTTCCGGCATCTCGGTTTGAATGTACTCAGCTTCCTGCTCGATCTTGCGGCCGATGTCTAAGAGCTCTTCCTGAGAAAATTGCTGCACGCCGGATTCTAAATTAACCGGTCGCTCTAAAAGTTTTTCCTCAGTGTTTTCTTTGTAGTCATTAACTAAAGTTTGAACATCCTCCGAGGCTGCTGCAACCAACTCATGTTGCTCTTCCGCAGGTAATGCTTCTACGTATTCATTTACTGTTGAAGCATACTGAATCGCTGCTTCAAGAGATACCCCCTCTAATGCTTCCCTTTGGAGCGCCGCACTAACCTCTAACTCGTTCATCTCCGGATTAGCTTCACACAGCTCAGATTCTAAATTCTCTAACTCAGACTCTCTTGCTAATTCAATCTTCTCAATTACTTCTTGATCGATTCCAAGAGCCTCTAGCTTTTCGGCATACTCCTGTTTCTCAAGCGCCTCCAACTCCTGATTCGGTTCAGCCTCTTGATCCATATCGGCGGTTACGGGATCAGAACCCTCTTGACCAGCCTTCTTTTGAGGATTTTTCGCAGAATATCTATCTTCTGTGCGCCCTTCTTCCGCTACCGCATACACCGCAGCTAACTGAGCGTACCCAACGGCAAGCTCTTCTGAAAGTCCGCGCCGCATAAGCTCGGAATACACAGCGCCTTTTACAATTTCCGCCTTCTCGGTGATGGAAACTCCATCAACTTTGGTTTTGGTGAGGTTGGCGCTCTCTAGCGAGACTTCTTCCTTTTTTGTTGGGACAGAAGGGTCAACGACCTTGATTGCATCTTTTATTTTTCCGGAGTCGCGCTTTAGATCATTATCCGTATCAGTGGATAGGTCTGATGGGCGTGTGGCCTGCTGCTGAAACATCCTTGCTTCCCTTCAAAAACCGAAAAAACCAAGAGGGTATACTCTATCATTTCCGGGAAAATAATGGCTTAGCCACTATTTTGCCCGCTCAGGGATCGTAGGTTTTGCAAAACTCGCTATCCCTGGGTACAAATTTCCCCCTATATCTTTGTTATGCTTACTTTATCTGAACTGGTACGAAATTTTCGTAATTTTTAACTCTCTAGAAATACTCAAGAATCTCAAATAGATAAGATAGGTAGGGTTTATCTTGGCGGTACCTGTTTTGTGGCTTTCTGTTCTAAAAACTCATTTAGCGCCAATTCCACATCTTCGTACCGAACCGAGTAATCCCTCTTTTTTGAACCATGGGCGCTCTCTCTCTTGTAGGCATTTAGTCCGGCTTGATTGCAGATCCCCTTAATATCAGCGCCGGACCTTCCATCGGTCACATACGCTAGAGATTGAATGTCGACCCCTTCCGCAAGTTTCAATTTGGAAAAAAACTGAAAGAATAGAGCCACTCTCGCTTCAAAATTAGGAAGCGGCACGGTTAAGACCTTGTCCAAACGACCGGGACGCTTTAGAGCATCATCGACCAAATCCGGGCGGTTCGTCGCGGCGATAATGTATAACCCTTCTTGCTTGATCACCCCGTCAACCAGTTGCAAAAGGTGATTTAACAAATTATCTGCCCAGCTTTGACCAGAGCCTCTGGACTTTCCGATTGAATCAACCTCATCGATAAAAATCACTGCGGGCTTACTCGCATTGGCGGCTTGAAAAAGTGCCGTTAAATTTTTCTCAGACTCCCCCACCCATTTCGATACTACTTCATCGAAACGCAGAGCGAAGAAGGCTAATCCAGCGTTTTTTGCAACCACCTTAGCGATCGTCGTCTTTCCAGTACCAGGAGGCCCGGCTAACAAAATCCCCTTTGGCACATCAATTCCGTATTTTTTTGCCGTCTTCGGATCCTTAAGTAAATCCACGACTGAAAGAAGCTCTTGCTTTAGCCCTAGATCGATTACTAAATCATCCCAGGAGATATTCTCCACCTTCTCAGCGACAGATTTAAATTCTGCGGGTTCCTTACCTCCTCCTTTTCCCGGAGCTTGGGTTTGAGCCCGTGCAATTTTTGGCTTCTTTTTCCCTTCGGCAACCAAGACCACAGAGAGTATCAACGGCGCGAAATGCAGCAGAGCGAGCTGAACACTTTGCCAGTCTCCTAACTTATTCTCCTCTACTACTTTTGCTCCAGCTACTATCCCGATCATCCCGCCAAAAAGCACCAACAGAAAATCAAGTTGCGCTATCTTTTTGGGGTTGTACCAATATTTGGCGTGGTACCCGAAATAGAGGAAAGGAAAGAGATTAACTACGAGTAGCGTGGTGAGGTTTAGATCAAACTGGCGCAATAACTCCATATATCTATAATCTCAAATTATGAGGAGTTATTATAGCGCCCTCAAGTACCTTATTAAGGTTCGAACACCGAATCCAACCCCGCCCCGCTTAATATAATGCTTATCAGCACCAGTAGAGGCAGGACCAGCGATATCGAGATGGGCCCATTTCGGCCCGTCCACGAACTCTTTTAAAAATATAGCCCCGATAATTGCACCGCCCCCATTGCTACTTCCAATATTCTTCAAATCCGCAATCGGGCTATCGATCTGCGAGCGGTACTCCTCAGCTAAGGGCATTTCCCAAAATAGTTCAGCCGATTCATCCGCTGCACGCAATATATCCCTAGTTAAGCCGCGATCTGTGGAAAATAGTCCGGCATAATCTGCACCTAATGCCACCACACATGCTCCGGTCAAGGTAGCAAGGTCAATAATCACGTCGCATTTTTCCCTTGAGGCCAAAGAGAGCGCATCAGCCAGGATTAGTCTTCCCTCAGCATCAGTATTTAAAACTTCAATCGTTTTCTTATTGACCGCCCGAATTACGTCCCCTGGCCTGAGCGCCTCTCCTGAAATCATGTTCTCACAAGTCGGAATGTAAGCTCTAACTCCAACTTTTGGGGATATCTTTGAGATTACCGACATCGCTCCCAAGACCGCTGCCGCCCCGGACATATCGACCTTCATGTTTTCCATTCCAGCACCGGTCTTTATAGAAAGACCTCCGCTATCAAATGTTATCCCTTTTCCAACCAGGCTAATGACGCGCTTAGGCTTTTTACCTCGCGGAATATACTCAAGCTTTAACAAAAACGGCTGAGCCGAACTTCCTTGAGAAACCCCAAGAATACACCCGGCACCAAGCTTTTTTAAGCGAGACTTATCATAGACAGTAAGCTTTAACCTATTTTTGCGGCTAATTTCACGCGCCTTCCCGAGCAAAAATGCAGGAGAGCAATCGGCAGCTGGCGTATTCACCAGATCGCGGGCGAGCTTCGTTGCATCAATGAGATAGCTCGAAAGTTGCAATAGGTCTTGCTTCGGCCGCTTGACTCCAACCAAGATCAATTCGTTCAGGCCCTTACCGCTCGCTTTCTTTTTGCTTTTATACTTCTCAAAGGAGTAGGCACTGAGGTAATACCCTTCCAAAATCTGGATGAGAGATGAATCTTCGCCTAGGTTTACTCCAGCGGAGAGCAAACTCAAGCGCTTCGACTTTAAGCGCATCGATAACGAGTACAGCTGACTGCCTAAGCTCAAAAACTTTGTGCTATTTTGTCTAGCGGTTTTCCCGTCTTCAAACCCGAGCAATACAACTGAGTTAAATGGTGTCAAGAAATCTGCTGAGAGTGTCTCCCCTTCTTTACCTTCAAAGCCTCGAGCTTTAATCCGACGTCTGAGTTCACCGCCAAGCTTCTTGTCTAAAATCGAAAGGGGGGATTTAGATCCTTTCTTCGATACTGACTTGATCTCTTTCTTTGTTACGATACAAACCAAAGTGTCGACTCCTTTTGGTTGCGAGGAATCGGGCGCAAATGAAACTTTCAGCATAGACTGCTATTCCGGAATTAAAAGCTTTTGCCCAGCCTTGATCCCACTTCCCGGGATTGAGTTGGCGGTTTTTAGATCATTAATACTAAGACCGTACTGCTTGGCAATAGACCAGAGAGAATCACCTTTTGCAACGACGTGTGTACGCGTTGAAGCCGCGGGTTTGGGAGCCGGCTTCACAGAAGGTGTGGCTCTAACAACCTGTTCGCGCTTTGCGGGGTCTGAATCTTTGCGGATTGCAAGGACCTGACCGACTCGTAGCGAATTTCCAGCTAATCCGTTTTCATCCTTAATCTGCTGCACAGTAAGATGAAACCGCTTAGCAATACTTGAAAGCGTATCTCCAGGCCTGACGGTATATTTCGTGCCGCCATAGATCGAACTCGCGGTCACAGTGGCCGTACGCTCCGGAGTCATTATTCGCTCGGCATGAGTGCCATATCCAACCGGTACTTTAAGCATATATCCGCGCGGCAAGTTTACCCTCCCCTCCCAAGCCCGTTTCGAAATGGCATAATTTAATCGCTTTAGTTCATCTAAATCGATCCCCAATTTCGCTCGAATCGCTCCGATATTCGTAGCGGAAGTAAGTTCAATCTGCTCGTAGCGCAAGGCTGGTTCGATCTGGATCTCCGGGAAAAACCGCTTGTAGTTCTTATAAATTATCAAAGAGGCTAAGAATTCAGAGTAGAAATTATTTGAGGCAAAACCGAACGCCCGTTTTCCATCATACTCAACGATTGTGGCAATATCGGTCGTACCCATATTTTTTATCGCTTTCTTCACACCGTACACTCCATGATTGTACGAAGTTAGCGCCAGCGGCCAAGTTCCAAGCTCGTCATATGCCATCTTTAAATACTTCGCCGCAGATATCGTAGCGCGAATCGGATCACGGCGTTCGTCGATTGCTTGATTTACTGACATCGAAAAAAGCTTGGCGGTACGAGGCATAAATTGCCAAATCCCGGCTGCACCTACAGAGCTATAGGCGGTGTAATCAAAAGATGACTCGACAAACGGAAGTCTAGTCAATTCAATCGGCAATCCAAACTCGCTAAAGATTCTCTCCATCATCGGAAGATATCGCCCCGAACGCTCAATCGCTGCCTTCATTTTATCTTTAATGCCGGTCTGAGACCTCACCAGATCGTCCTTAATAACTTTGGAATATTTCTGTACACCGCCGGGAACAGATTGCATGGCTGCAGCTATTTTCGACTCGAAAGCAGTTTGGGGCTCCCGGCCGGTTGCTAAAAACCGCATGGTCTCCTCAATTCGGGCGATCTCCGCCTTCCTCGTACGCTCCATAAATTTAGAAAGCTGAATCGGACTCATCGTGGCAGCTTCAGTGCTAAAATCCAGCACTCCGAACTGAGCTTGCGGATATTCGCGGTGATGAAGAACGATCTGGTGCTTCCCGTACCGCCCAAAGATGTCGATCCAGAAATTCACCCGTCCTTCCATCCCTTTTGGAACGGAGAACTCCCCCTGCACAGATACATTCTGAGAATAAACCTCAGCTGATCCGAGAGCTGGGCCGAATAATAAGATTAGAATCAAAGCCAAGGATCGGGACCACTTACTAATTGCAAGATGTAAGGACATTAACAAACTCTCTCTCAACCTTATGCCCGGCCTCTCTCGATTCTACCCGATTAGATAGTATTGCAAAGGCATACCTAGATCCTTTGCATCCAAACGCATATCCCGCAAGGGCACTCACTCCGGTCAAACTTCCAGTTTTTGCCCGAACCGTACTGCCGGGAGCTCCCATCGGCCTATCTTTAAGAGTGCCGGTCTTCCCTGCTATCGGGAAGGCACTTTCAATCTCGGGACGAATATCATCGTCCGAGTAAATATCAACCAGTGCATTTAAGATTAATTCTACTGGAACTCGATTCTCGTGACTTAAACCCGAGGCATCATCGATCACTAGATCGGGGGAGGTTATATTTAGCTTATGGGCATAAGTTACTAGCTTTTTTAACCCGGCTTCCCGACTAAGTTTTCCGCCTGGCGTGCGCCCCACGGCAAATAAAAGCTGTTCTGCTGTAAAGTTGTTACTGAAGTGGTTTAGGTCTGCAATTATCGAAGCCAGCGGCTTCGACTCCCAGATAAAGATAAGGTCTGCTTCCTTGGGAACTATACCACGTTTTACTCCGCCATCGACCGAGATACCGTTATCCTCAAGCAGGTTCCGCAGGGTTTGCGCCAAAACGGCCTCCGGGTCCTCGACACTTCTATAAATGGTTCTGCATTGGGGCTTGTTTGTGACCGACCCCGACACACGGTACCGCAGCGCACCGTCATTCCCTATCGGAAGCTCATCCAAGGCAAAGGAGTTTTTACCAGAGGTCATAATCTTTCCTTCGATTGCGACACCAATTTCGTTCGGATCAGGAAGAACCAATCCCGGCTGCCCTGGCTTTGTTCCGCACAAGTCAAAAGCAATCGAATTAAAGTTGAAAGCTAACGCCGCACTCCCACTTTCATACGCTCTCTGACCAACCCGCTCACGTTCACCCTCGAATAGCGTACCGTCAAGAATAATCTGATTTACGCGCCGAATTCCGCGGCGCTTTAACTTTCGGATACTCATCCACAACGATTCAATCGTGAACGAAGGATCCCCACTGCCATGTAAATAAAGAGTTTTTAAATCCGATTTGGAGTCAGAAGCATAGTCGCCGAAAAATTCCGTTTCGAAAGTGTACTCTGCTCCAAGCTCACGAAGTGCAACGGCCGAAATTAGAATCTTTTGGATACTGGCCGGCTTTGCCAAAAGATCTTCTTGATAAGCAAATACCGTAGCGTCACGCTTTAAGTCATAGACCATAAATTGGGCGCGCTTACCTTGGCTATGGGCAAATTTGCTCAGCTTAGATCGCAGCGAACCATCTAGATCTTCAGCAACAATTGACACCGAACTTACCGCCGTCATGATCAATGCAGCGGCGATCAATTTTATTGATTTCATATCGCCTTTTTTACCCCAAGCGATCTTGAAGCGCACGGGGTAAAGAACTACTAGACTTAATCGCCCAATGAAGCGAGAGTAGGCGTATCCCCAATCAAGTCGGACGCTTTGTGCCAGCCCAAAAGATCTCGAATTTTTGAGGCTACCTCCGCCGAAATATGGGAGCACTCATCCAAGATTGCACCAACTTCGTCTTCCAAGAAGGGAGCAGCTTGGCACCATGCTTTCGCGTCGGTAATCTCTAGGGAAGTCAAAATTGCACAAGAGAGCAAACGATCTATCTGTTCCCGTGTCTGCCCATCGACCACTGACTCTTGAAGCTCAGACAGGCTATTTATTACGCCACGCAGGGCTGTAATTTGCTGGAAACCATGTTCGGCAAGAAACAATACCGTTCGTATCTCCGGAACCGTTGGGCAATTTTCAACGCATCTTTCCAGAGCCTGACTAACACATTCATAGATTAGGTCGAAACTCGCATGCTTTTTGTCGATGACCTGACTTGTTTTGGAATTCTTCCGCTCTGAGATTAAATCTGGAATTACTTTCTTTAGCAGCCGATCAA